>NZ_JASHIT010000020.1:0-94250 GCF_030733595.1 Halomonas sp. MMSF_3323
GACCGGTAGTTCAGTTGGTTAGAATGCCGGCCTGTCACGCCGGAGGTCGCGGGTTCGAGTCCCGTCCGGTCCGCCAGTTTCACTCGATCCAGTTCGCTGGAAAAGTCCGGTCCTGTTACCGGCGCTTATTTCGAAAGGCCCCGCTGCTACGCAGCGGGGCCTTTTTCGTGTGCGTCAGGTCAGCGGTGGTGGACGAGGGTTGCCTGGAGGGCTATCTAGAGAGCTGTTCCAGGAGGGCGATTCCAGGGGCCATTTTAGTAGCTGTTTCAGGAGCTGTTTCAAGAGCTATCCCCGGAGCTGGCCGGAAAGAAACCTTTGCCCGACGATGCGTTTTGCGCGCATTTTCATCGTGGGGGGTGGCAGAGGGTGGACTGCTATCATACAGTTGTTTGAAATTGGTCGATGAGTGGCGCCAATTGTGTGAGCGCGCCATCCGACACCGCCAACAACAACGCGCAGCCTGTGCTGCGAAGGACCGCCCCGTGACCGCCTATCCCCAGCTCTTCACTCCCTTGCGCCTGGGCCATCTGAGCCTGCCCAACCGTGTGCTGATGGGCTCCATGCATACCAACCTGGAAGAAGCACCGCGCGGCTTCGAGCGTCTGGCCGCCTTCTACGCCGAGCGCGCCCGGGAGGGAGTGGCGCTGATTGTGACCGGCGGCATCGCCCCCAACGTCGAAGGCGCCGTCTTCCAGGGTGCCTCGCAGTTGACCAGCGAGGACCAGCTCGAGGGACATCGTCAGGTCGTCGAGGCGGTGCACGCCGAGGGCGGACGCATCTGCATGCAGATCCTGCACGCTGGGCGCTACGCCTACTCGCCGGAGCTGGTGGCGCCGTCGGCGATCCAGGCGCCGATCAACCCCTTTACCCCGCGTGAGCTTACTGACGAGGATGTGGAGCGGCAGATCGACGACTACGTGCGCTGCGCGCGCCTGGCCCAGCAGGCCGGCTACGATGGCGTCGAGATCATGGGCTCCGAGGGCTACCTGATCAATCAGTTCATCTGTCGGCGCACCAATCAGCGCCAGGATCGCTGGGGCGGCGACTTCGACAATCGCTGTCGCTTTGCGCTGGAGATTTTGCGCCGGGTACGCGCGGCGGTGGGGGATCGCTTTCTGCTGATCTACCGGCTGTCGATGATCGACCTGGTGGAGGACGGCAGCACCCATGACGAGGTCATCGCCCTGGGGCGGGCGGTGGAAGCCGCCGGTGCCGACGTGATCAACACCGGCATCGGCTGGCACGAGGCCAGGGTGCCGACCATCGTCACCAGTGTGCCGCGGGCGGCCTTTACCGAGGTGTCCCGGCGCATGCGCCAGGCGGTGACAATTCCGCTGATCACCACCAACCGCATCAACATGCCCGAGGTGGCCGAGCGGGTGCTCGCCGAGGGCCACGCCGACATGGTCTCCATGGCTCGGCCTCTGCTGGCCGACCCCGCCTGGGTGGCCAAGGCTCGCGGCGACAGGGCAGACGAGATCAACACCTGCATCGCCTGCAACCAGGCCTGCCTCGACCACACCTTCCAGGGCAAGCTGACCTCGTGCCTGGTCAACCCTCGCGCCTGTCATGAGACCGAGCTGTCGCTGGAGGCGGCCGCCACGCCGCAGACGGTGGCGGTGGTAGGGGGCGGTCCTGCCGGACTCGCTACCGCCGTCAGTGCCGCCGAGCGGGGCCACAGGGTCACCCTGTTCGAGCGCCAGGCCAGTCTGGGGGGACAGTTCAACTTTGCCCGTCGGATACCTGGCAAGGAGGAGTTCGACGAGACGCTGCGCTACTTCCGGGTCATGCTCGACAAGACCGGTGTCGACGTCAGGCTGTCCTGTGAGGCAACGCTGGCCGACCTCGAGGGCTTCGATCACGTGGTGCTGGCCACCGGCGTCCGTCCCCGCCAGCTTCAGTTGCCCGGTGCCGATCATGCCAGTGTGCTGAGCTACGCCGAGGCAATCGAGTCACCTGGGCGGGTCGGGCGGCGGGTCGCCATCATCGGCGCCGGCGGTATCGGCTTCGACGTGGCGGAGCTACTGACCCACGTCGCCCCGGGTGACGACCCCCTGGCCGAGTGGTGTGACGAGTGGGGCGTGGATCTCGCCGTGAGCGCGCCGGGAGGGCTCAAGCCCGCACAGCGTCCCGAGTCACCGCGGGAGGTCTTTCTGCTGCAGCGCAAGAGCTCCAAACCCGGCAAGGGGCTCGGCACTACCTCTGGCTGGGTGCATCGGGCCTCGCTGCGCCATCGGGGCGTCCAGGCGATACCCGGCTGCGAGTATCAGCGTATCGACGACCAGGGCCTGCATCTGAGCGTTGACGGCGAGGAGCGCACCCTGGCCGTGGACAGTGTGGTGGTGTGTGCCGGGCAGGAGTCGGTGCGTGAGCTGGTAGCGCCACTTGAGGCCGCCGGCGTTCGGGTGTCGATCATCGGTGGGGCGGACAAGGCAGCGGAGCTGGACGCCAAGCGCGCCATCGATCAGGGCGTGCGTCTGGCGGCGTCGCTGTAGGATTGTCGACAATAAAATATGCAGATTCGGTAATCCTCAGGAGGTGCGTTGTCGTGCCTCATGAGGACCGGGCAGGTGGCGTCCGGCGCTGGCTTCCCGGCCGTCGGCTACCTCGGCTTTGGTGCCTCTTGACCCTCTTAGGTCGAATTACGTCTGGACAATGAAACGCTTCTGCTGGCATGAGTTCTTATAGGTAAGGACGTTCAGCGTTGAAGACTCGAGCATCGTCATTGGCTAATGCTGTTCTACGCTGAGAGTACCCCCTCGACAAGGGCGATGGCAGGCAAGGGTGGGTGACGTCGTCCAGATCGAGTCCCGGGCATCACAGGAGGCATCGATGAGCATCTTCGACCACGTGCAGAACCGCTTCGCTCGCGTCCAGCAGGAAGAAATGTCCCTGCAGGAATATCTGGAACTCTGCCGTCAAGACCCTTCCGCCTACGCCAGTGCGGCCGAACGCATGCTGGAGGCCATCGGTGAACCCGAGGTGATCGACACCGCCAAGGACCCGAGGCTGGCGCGGATCTTTTCCAACAAGGTGATACGCCGCTACCCGGCGTTCAGTGAATTCCACGGCATGGAGGAGGCCATCGAGCAGATCGTGGCCTACTTCCGCCACGCCGCTCAGGGCCTGGAAGAGAAAAAGCAGATTCTCTACCTGCTGGGGCCGGTGGGTGGCGGCAAGTCGTCTCTGGCCGAGCGGCTCAAGCTGTTGATGGAAAAAGTGCCGTTCTACGCCATCAAGGGTTCTCCGGTGCACGAGTCCCCGCTTGGCCTGTTCTCGCCCGAAGAAGACGGCGAGCTGCTCGAGAAGGAGTACGGTATTCCCGGTCGCCACCTGCGCAGCGTGATGTCCCCCTGGGCAGCCAAGCGACTCAAGGAGTCCGGTGGTGACATCTCCCAGTTCCGGGTGGTGCGGCTGTATCCCTCACGTCTCAATCAGATCGCCATCTCCAAGACCGAGCCTGGCGACGAGAACAACCAGGACATCTCCTCGCTGGTGGGCAAGGTGGACATCCGCCAGCTCGAGCTTTATTCCCAGGATGACCCGGACGCCTACAGCTTCTCCGGTGGCCTGTGTCGGGCCAACCAGGGTCTGATGGAGTTCGTCGAGATGTTCAAGGCGCCGATCAAGGTGCTGCATCCGCTGCTGACCGCCACCCAGGAAGGCAACTACAACCCCACCGAGGGCATGGGCGCGATCCCCTTCGATGGCGTCGTGCTGGCCCACTCCAACGAGAGCGAGTGGCAGGCGTTCCGCAACAATCGCAACAACGAGGCCTTCCTCGACCGGGTCTACATCGTCAAGGTGCCTTACTGCCTGCGGGTCTCCGAAGAGATCAACATCTACAAGAAGCTGCTCGAGCACTCCTCGCTCAACCAGGCTCCCTGCGCGCCGGATACCCTGCGCATGCTGGCCCAGTTCTCGGTGCTGTCGCGGCTCAAGGAGCCGGAGAACTCAAGCGTCTACTCCAAGATGCGGGTCTATGACGGCGAGAACCTGAAGGACACCGATCCCAAGGCCAAGTCGATTCAGGAGTATCGCGACAGCGCCGGGGTGGACGAGGGCATGGACGGGTTGTCCACACGCTTCGCCTTCAAGATCCTGTCGAAGGTATTCAACTTCGACAACCATGAGGTGGCGGCCAACCCGGTGCACCTGCTGTACGTGCTGGAGCAGCGTCTGGAGCAGGAGCAATTGCCCAAGGAGACCTTCGAGCGTTACCTGCGCTACATCAAGGAGTACCTGGCGCCGCGCTACGTCGACTTCATCGGCAAGGAGATCCAGACCGCCTACCTGGAGTCCTACTCCGAGTACGGTCAGAACATCTTCGACCGCTACGTCACCTACGCCGACTTCTGGATCCAGGATCAGGAGTATCGGGATCCTGAGACTGGCGAGCTGTTCGATCGCCAGTCGCTCAATGACGAGCTGGAAAAGATCGAGAAGCCGGCGGGCATCTCCAATCCCAAGGACTTCCGCCACGAGGTGGTCAACTTCGTGCTCAGGGCGCGTGCCCAGAACAACGGCATGAATCCGGGCTGGCAGTCCTACGAGAAGCTGCGTGGTGTGATCGAGCACAAGATGTTCGCCAACACCGAGGAGCTGCTGCCGGTGATTTCCTTCAACGCCAAGGCATCCTCTGCCGACATCAAGAAACACGAGGACTTCGTGGCGCGGATGAAGGATCGAGGCTACACCGAGAAGCAGGTGCGCCTGCTGTCGGAGTGGTACCTGAGGGTGCGCAAGTCGCAGTAGCCGTGAAGGCACCGGGAGCGTCCCGGTGCCTGCCACCCTTGTCGACTGCGCCCAGGAGGTCCCATGACCTACTTCATCGATCGCCGAGCCAACGCCAAGAACAAGAGCGCGGTCAACCGCCAGCGCTTTCTTGACCGTTATCGGACCCATATCAAGCGCTCCGTGGAGGAGGCGGTGAATCGCCGTTCCATCACCGACATGGAGCGCGGCGAGAAGGTCTCGATCCCGAGCCGTGATATCTCCGAGCCGGTATTCCAGCACGGCAGCGGGGGGCGTCGCTCCATCGTCGCGCCGGGCAATCGCGAATTTCAGGAAGGGGATCGCCTGCGCCGTCCGGACGGTGGCGGCGGTGGTGGCGATGGCAGCGGCGAAGGCGGCGCTTCCAATCAGGGTGAGGGCATGGACGAGTTCGCCTTCACCCTGACGCGGGAGGAATTTCTCGAGTTTGTCTTCGACGGCCTGGAGTTGCCCCACCTGGAGCGCAAGCCGCTGGTCGACGTCGAGGAGGTGCGGCCGGTGCGCGCCGGGGTGTCCCGGGACGGGGTGCCGGCGAGGATCAACATCGTGCGCTCCATGCGCGAGGCCCAGGCCCGACGTATCGCTATGCGGGCGCCCATTCGTCGGGCCCTGCGCGAGGCTCAGGAGGCACTGGAGGTCGAGGAGCGCAAGGATCCGGTGCTCCGAAACCCCGCTCGCATCCAGGAGCTCAAGGACGAGATCGAGCGCCTGGAGCGGCGCCTGGAGGCGGTGCCCTTCATCGACACCTACGATCTTCGCTACAACCACCTGATCAACCAGCCCCAGCCATCGAGCAAGGCGGTGATGTTCTGCGTGATGGACGTCTCCGGGTCGATGACCCAGGCCCACAAGGACATCGCCAAGCGCTTCTTCCTGCTGCTGTACCTGTTTCTCGAGCGCAGCTACGAGCGGGTCGAGCTGGTCTTCGTCAGGCATCATACCGCCGCCAAGGAGGTCGACGAGGAGGAGTTCTTCTACTCCCGCGAGACCGGCGGCACCATCGTCTCCAGCGCCTTGACCCTGGTCGACGAGATCATCGACAAGCGCTATCCGCCGGGGCAGTGGAATCTGTACGTGGCCCAGGCCTCGGATGGCGACAACTGGGACGATGATTCGGTGAACTGTCGTGAGCTCCTGACCAAGTCACTGATGGGGCGCCTGCAGTACTTCACCTACGTGGAGATCACGCCCCACGCCCACCAGGCCCTGTGGGAAGAGTACGAGCGGGTGGAGGCGGCCTATCCTGACCGTTTCGCCATGCGTCAGATCGTCGAGCCGGGGGATATCTATCCGGTGTTCCGTGCCTTGTTCAAGCGTCGCGCCGAGAGTTGACCCCTAGGTCGACTCGACAGCAGGCCGGGGCCTTGCGGCCCCTGAACAAGCGCTACGCAACTCCGGGCGATAATAGAGCCCCGGAGAGGAGGGGAGCTCCATGACCACCTTGACCAAGCGCCACGCCAAGCCCATCGCCACCGGCTCCGACTGGAGCTTTGACGATCTCACCGAGTTCGAGGCCGAGATCGCGCGACTGGCAGACGAGTACCGGCTCGATACCTACCCCAACCAGATCGAGATCATCACCACCGAGCAGATGATGGACGCCTACGCCAGCGTCGGCATGCCGGTGGGCTATCACCACTGGTCCTTCGGCAAGCAGTTCCTGGCGGTGGAGCAGGCCTATCGGCGTGGTCAGATGGGGCTGGCCTACGAACTGGTGATCAATTCAGATCCCTGCATCGCCTACCTGATGGAAGAGAACACCCTGATGATGCAGGTGCTGGTCATGGCGCACGCCTGCTATGGCCACAACTCCTTCTTCAAGGGCAACTATCTGTTTCGGACCTGGACCGACGCCTCCTCGATCGTCGACTACCTGGTGTTCGCCCGCAAGTACATCAGCCAGTGCGAAGAGCGCCACGGTGTTCAGGCGGTGGAGCAGCTGCTCGACGCCTGTCACGCCCTGCAGAATTATGGCGTCGACCGCTACAAGCGTCCGTCCCCGGTATCTCCCGAAGAGGAGGCTCGCCGTCAGCAGGAACGCGAAGACTACCTGCAGACCCAGGTCAACACCCTGTGGCGCACCATTCCGACCGGTGATGTGGGCAGCATCGCAGAGCCCATGGCGTCCGAGGACGATCCGCTGGGGCTGCGAGGTGGCGGGCGTTATCCGCCGGAGCCCCAGGAAAACCTGCTGTACTTCATCGAGAAGAACGCTCCGCTGCTGGCGCCCTGGCAACGCGAGGTGGTGCGTATCGTGCGCAAGCTGGCCCAGTACTTCTACCCCCAGCGCCAGACCCAGGTGATGAACGAGGGCTGGGCGACCTTCTGGCACTACACCCTGATGAATCGTTTGTTCGACGAGGGCGCGGTGGACGAAGGGCTGATCCTCGAGTTCCTGCAGTCGCATACCGCCGTGGTCAGTCAGCCGGCCTTCGATAGCCCCTACTACAACGGCATCAACCCCTACGCCCTGGGGTTCGCCATCTTCACCGACCTGAAGCGTATCTGCGAGGCGCCCAATGACGAGGACCGCGAGTGGTTCCCCGACATCGCCGGCAGTGACTGGCGCGAGACGTTGAACTTTGCCATGCGCAACTTCAAGGACGAGTCCTTCATTCAGCAGTTTCTCTCGCCCAAGGTGATCCGCGATCTGAAGCTGTTCCAGATCGTCGACGATGACCAGGAGGAGACCCTGGAGGTCGGCGCCATCCATGATGAGCGAGGCTACCGGCGGGTGCGCGAGGCGCTGTCCACGCAGTATGCGCTGTCGCTGCGTGAGCCCAATATTCAGGTCTACGAGGCGGATATCCGTGGTGATCGTTCGCTGACGCTGCGCCACGTGCAGGATCAGCGGCGACCGCTGGCACGCAGTGTCTACCCGGTGATCCGTCATCTGCATCAACTGTGGGGCTTTCCGGTCAAGCTGGAGTCCTGGGACGGCGATGAGGTGGTGCGTCGCTATCAGTGGCCGCTGCCGGACAGCGAAGAAGGCGCTTGAGACTCGGCAAGAGCGGCAAACGACAACACCCCGGGCCATCGGCCCGGGGTGTTGTCGTTCTGGTGTGGCTCAGGGGTGAGCTCTTTTCAGCCTACCCCTGGTAGATCCGACGCTGGGTCAGCCAGACGTCAAGGCTTGGCGGTCCAGGACTGGCACCACCCGCCCGGCTCCACGCTGTTCTGCGGGAACAGCTGGCAGCCTTCGGTCTCGGCGTTGAAGAACATGCAGTTGGCGCAGGTCTCTCCCTCTTCGTAGGCGGCGTTGCCACTGGCGTCGCTGGCGTTCTCGACGTAGCCGAGCGCCTTGGCCTGGGCGTTGTCGATATCCAGGCGCGGCAGGCTCTGGGCCAGGGCGGTGCGGGACAGTACGCCAGCGCCCAGAGGCAGGGCGGCGATGCCCAGCAGACTGTGGCGCAGGAAGTCACGGCGGCTGTGCTTGGCCATGGTGGGGCTCCTCGTTGTGGCTCGATCGATAGTGATCGAATTCGATAGTCGAACGGTCTTGGTTGGGTCCTTTTCTGCTGGACCGATGTTATCGAGTGTGCCCGGTGAGCCTGGGCGACCTCGTGCGCTCTAGGCGGCGCTGAACATTCAGATTAGCTAAGCCTTTGAGTCTTGGCGAATCCTCGCTACTCCGCTGCGGCAATCCGCCACGCAGGTGGTGCCTGTCGGGTGGTGCTGCCCGTGCCGCGCCGGCGCTGATATACTGCGCCGCGAGCACACCACATCTTGCCGTCTGTGCCGTGGGCTTGGTTGGCCTGGCGAAGACGGACATCGAAGGAGGGCGACCATGCAGAATGCAGTGATCCTGATCAATGCCGAAAAGGGCCAGGTCAAGGCGGTGGCGGAGCGCCTCGCCGAGGTCGACGGCATCAGCGAGGTGTACTCCACCTGCGGTCGCTACGACCTGGTGGCGATCGCGCGCACCCGTGATTTCGAGAGCCTGGCCGAACTCGTCACCGGGCGCCTGAACGCGGTGGAAGGGATCGCCGACACCGAGACCCTCAACGCCATGCAGGTGCACTCCCGTCACGACCTGGAGACCATGTTCTCGCTGGGGTGGTAGCAAGATCGCGTCGGCGGCCCGGTGACTGCGCCGGGCCGGCGCAACGCCGCTCGTTCGACGCGCCGGCGACCAGCACCTCTTCGCCATCTCGTGACTCTTTGCATCAAGGAAGCGTGTGGACCTTTCACTCGATCGCCTGATACCCCGCCCCCGAAACCTCCTTGTCTCGCTGGTGCTGGTCGCCGCGGGTGCCTTTCTGTGGCACAGCACAGAGCAGGGCTACCGTGATCGCATGAGCTGGATGGGGGTAACCGAGTGGGCCGAGCCCGGCGTCTTGTCCTTCACCCGCGTCATGCGTAACGATGGCTATCTGCTGGGATGGTCGGATGTCCGCGTCGGTGCGCTGTGGGTCAGCTATGAGCTACGCCAGAGCGGGGATCGGCAGATCGGGCCGCGACCCGGTTTCCGCCAGGACTGGCGCACGCTGTGGCCTGTCAGCACCACGAGCTACTCGGGCAGTGGTTACGACCGCGGCCACCTGGCCCCGAACTACGCCATGGCCAAGGTGTGGGGAGAAGACGCCCAGGACGACAGCTTTCTGATGAGCAACATGATGCCGCAGAAGCCCGCGCTCAATCGGCAGCTGTGGCAGCGCCTGGAGGAGGTGGTGATGGACCACTTCCTGCCGCGCTTCGGCCGGCTGCAGGTGATCACCGGCCCGATCTATGCCGAGACACGAATCACCGATCTCGAGATCGATCGTCTACTCGATCGCGTCGGCTTCGTCGAGGTGCCGGTGGCGTTCTACAAGATCGTGGTGGTACCGGGGGATACGCCGCTGGCGGTGGCTTTTATCATGCCCCAGGACGTGCGCGGCGACGAGTCGCTCAAGCAGTATCTGGTCAGCATCGACGACGTGGAAGCAAAGACCGGGTTGAATTTCCTGCCGAGGCTGCCGGCGAGTCAGGAAGCCGACTGGGAGTCGGTCGCGGGGGTCGGCGACTTGGCATTGTCCCAGGTGGCCGAGTTGCCCTCTCGATTCGACTAGGTAGCGAGTTCGCGGGTGCCGGAAAGACGGCGGAGCTGGCTGTTGCTGTTCTGCTGCGTCAGGAGGGGGCGCAGAGGGATAGTGCAAGAGGAAGGTGAGGTAGAGGGATAGCCGGGAGCGGTGCAGATTTCAGGCACAAAAAAACCGCGACGAGGCGCGGGTTCTTGTTGATCCGATGTGGATCCGTTGTCTGCATGACGATGGTGCCCAGGAGAGGACTTGAACCTCCACGTCCATAAGGACACTAGCACCTGAAGCTAGCGCGTCTACCAATTCCGCCACCTGGGCGAACACGTGCTGCTTGACTGACAAAGAGCGTGACGACTTGCATCGTCGTGATCCCGAAGGATCGTTGGTGCCCAGAAGAGGACTTGAACCTCCACGTCCATAAGGACACTAGCACCTGAAGCTAGCGCGTCTACCAATTCCGCCATCTGGGCAAGTGGCGCGTATGTTACCGAATCATCTGAATAATGCAAGCGTCTCGATAGGGAATCGCGCGATTTTTTTTGCCGTTGTGACCATCGCCTGAATGGGCCCTCGGTGGGCGGCGGGTCTATCCACGGGCGCTTATGGTTGGGTCAAGGCCGCGCCAGCGCTATACTGCGCGCATGTTACGACAAATTTTCGACAAGACCGCACGCTCGCGCCCGGGAGTCGGCGCTCACCTGCCGTCCTCGACCCTGCCAAGGATGCCTTTCGCATGACCCATTGGACGCTCGACGCCGACGAACACGCTCTCCGCGAAGCCCACAAGTACGACAACCCCGCCCCGTCCCGCGAATACCTGCTCAAGCGGCTCGAGGAAATCGGGGCGCCGGTGACCCATGAGGCCATGAGTGATCAGCTGGGTCTCGATGACGAGGACCTGCGCGAGGCGGTGCGTCGCCGACTGTCCGCCATGGAGCGGGACGGCCAGGTGCTGCGCAACCGTCGCAACGCCTATGCGCTGATCGACAAGCTCGATCTGATCAAGGGCAAGGTGCTGGGGCATCGGGACGGTTTCGGCTTTCTATTGCGCGACGACGGCAAGAAGCCTGATCTGGTGATCCCCCCGCGACAGATGCGCCGGGTGTTTCACGGTGACCACGTGCTGGTGCGCATCAGCGGACGCGATCGCAGGGGCCGTGACGAGGTCACGGTGGTGGACGTCATCGCGCGCAACACCCAGACCATCGTCGGTGTGTATCGCGAGAATACTCCCGAGTTCGGGGTACTGATCCCCGAGAACAATCGGATCACCCAGGAGGTGATCATCCCGCACAGCGCCTGTGGTGGCGCCCAGGACGGCCAGGTCATCTCGGCACGCATCGTCAAGCAGCCCGAGACCCGGGTGCAGCCGGTGGGCGAGGTCATCGAGGTGCTGGGAGAGCGTATGGATCCCGGTATGGAGATCGATATCGCGCTGAGAAGCTACGAGATCCCGTCCGAGTTTCCGCCGGATGTCACCGACCAGATCGCCAGCATGTCCGCCGAGGTCGCCGAGGAGGACAAGCTCCACCGCATTGACCTGCGTGACAAGCCGCTGGTCACCATCGATGACGAGACCGCCAAGGACTTCGACGACGCGGTGTGTGCCTACAAGACGCGTTCGGGCAGCTGGAAGCTCCTTGTCGCCATCGCCGACGTGTCGCACTACGTGCGTCCCGGCAGCCCGCTCGATCAGGAGGCCATCGCCCGCGGCAACTCGGTGTACTTCCCGGGGCAGGTAGTGCCGATGCTGCCGGAGCTGCTGTCCAATGGATTGTGCTCGCTGAATCCGGACGTCGATCGTCTGGCGCTGGTGTGCGAGCTCAACATCTCCAAGACCGGGGCCATCAGCCGTTATCGCTTCTACGAGGCGGTGTTCCGTTCCCATGCCCGGCTGACCTACAACAAGGTGGCGGCGATCCTTCAGGACGAGGGGGAGGAAGGCGAGGCCCTGCGCCAGGAGTACAAGTCGCTGGTGCCGTCGCTGAAGAACCTGCACAGCCTCTACCAGTTGCTGCGAGAAGCGCGCACCGAACGGGGTGCCATCGACTTCGAGACCACCGAGACCGCCATCGTCTTCAACGACGAGCGCAAGATCGAGAAGATCGTGCCGCGCTCACGCAACGACGCCCACAAGATCATCGAGGAGTGCATGCTGGCGGCTAACGTTGCCACCGCGCGCTTCCTCGACAAGCACGACCTGCCGGCGCTGTACCGTATCCACGAGCGTCCGTCGCCGGAGCGCCTGGACAAGCTGCGGCTGTTCCTCAACGAGATCGGCATGTCACTCGGCGGTGGTGATGAGCCGACGCCCCAGGACTACCGTGACCTGGCCGAGGCGATCAAGGGTCGCGACGATGCCGACATCATCCAGACGGTGATGCTGCGCTCGATGAGTCAGGCGGTGTATTCGCCCCACAACGAGGGCCACTTTGGCCTGGCCTACCCGGCCTACGCCCACTTTACCTCGCCGATTCGTCGCTATCCCGATCTGCTGGTGCACCGCGCCATTCGTTCGGTGATCCGCGGACCGCGCCAGACCAACACCGTGCTGCGCGCCGAGGGAGCGCCGGTGGAGCCGCCGACCAAGTGGTGTCCCTATACCTTCGAGCAGATGCTCGAACTTGGCGAGCACTGCTCGATGACCGAGCGTCGTGCCGACGACGCCACCCGTGACGTCGAGGGCTGGCTCAAGTGCGAGTTCATGTCCGACAAGCTCGGCGAGGTCTACGACGGTACCATCGCCTCGGTCACCCAGTTTGGTATCTTCGTGCGCCTCGACGCGTTCTATGTCGAGGGACTGGTCCACGTCACCTCCTTGCCGTCGGACTACTACCACTACGAGCCCGAGAAGCATCGTCTCAAGGGCGAGCGTACCGGCACCAGCTATCGCCTGGGCGATGGGGTCACCGTTCAGGTGGCTCGGGTCGACCTCGACGAGCGCAAGATCGACTTCGAGATGGCCGACGACAAGCCGCGCCCTCGTCGGGCACCGCGCAAGCGTCGCGACGCAGGCGCCCAGAGTCAGGGCAAAGGCCAGGGTAAGGGGCGCGGCGGCAGGACGGCCCAGGGCGACACCAAGCGCCGTGCCGACGGCCCTTCCGGGGTCGGCGAACAGGATGCCCCGAAGAAGAAGGGCGGACGTCGGCGCCGCGGTCCGCGGCGTGGCAACAAGGGATGAACACCCGCGTGAAGATTGACCAGGAGGCCGCCCGTGGCCAAGCATGATTCCAGACGCCGTCGCCACGGCCAGAGCCAGTCCCAGGCGCATGACCAGGCGCGTACTCAGGCGCGTGGCAAGGGACGTGGTCAGCATGGTCCGGCAGTGCCGAACGGCCTCGACAGTGTGTTCGGCGTCCACGCCGTCCGGGCGCTGCTGGAGCGTGGCGAATCACCCAAGGAACTGTGGGTGCAGGAGGGCGACGCCGGGCGTCGTCTGAGTGAGCTGGTCGATACCGCGCGCAGTCGCGGCGCCAGGCTCAGGAGCGTGCTCCGTGAAGAGCTCGACGGCCTTTCCCAGGGTGCCTCCCATCAGGGTATCGTGGCGTTCTGTCCGCCACTGGCGCCGGAGGGCGAGGAGTCCCTGTGGCACAAGCTCAAGGCCTGGCCGCTGGAGACGCCGCCGCTGCTGCTGATCCTCGATGGTGTCACCGACGTTCACAACTTCGGCGCCTGTCTACGCAGTGCCGATGCCGCCGGGGTGCACGGCGTGATCGTGCCCAAGGACAAGTCGGCACCGCTCAACGCCACCGTGCGCAAGGTGGCCTGCGGTGCCGCCGAGAGCGTGCCGGTGTATCAGGTGACCAACCTGGCCCGCGCCATGGCGCGACTGAAGGAAGAAGGGGTGTGGATCACCGGTACCGCCGGCGAGGCCGACGCCAGCGTCTTCGCTGCCGACTTCACCGGGCCCATGGCGCTGGTGATGGGGGCCGAGGGCAAGGGCATGCGTCGGTTGACCCGGGAGGCCTGCGACAACCTGGTCAAGCTGCCCATGGCGGGCACCGTCTCGAGTCTCAATGTGTCGGTGGCCACCGGCGTCTGTCTGTTCGAGGTGGTACGCCAGCGCGAACTCAAGGCCCGCGGGTGACGGTGTCGCTCCAGCATCGGCTTGCAACCCTGATCACAACTCCGTAGAATCTGGGCGCCCGTGCGTTCTGCGCGGGACAGGCTAATTGTTATTCACTCCTTGCTTCCCCCGGCGCCGAGACGACTCAGGCCCCTGCGGAAGCTGCCAAACCGAAAGGAGAATCCATGCGTCACTACGAGATCGTCTTCATGGTCCACCCGGACCAGAGTGAGCAGGTTCCGGCCATGGTCGAGCGCTACACCAGCATCGTCACCGAGAACGCCGGTACTGTTCACCGTCTCGAGGATTGGGGCCGCCGTCACCTGGCCTACCCGATCAACAAGATCCACAAGGCTCACTACGTGCTGATGAACGTCGAGTGCAGCGGCGAGACCCTCGAGGAAATCGAGAACATCTTCCGTTTCAACGACGCCATCATTCGCAGCCTGGTGGTGCGCTGCAAGGAAGCCATCACCGAAGCGTCTCCGATGATGAAGCCGGTGGAAGAGAAGCGTGCCCGTCGCGAAGAAAAGCCGCGCACCGCTGAATCCGCCTGAGCCGCGCATCACTAGCTCTGCAACGCACGTATAAGGAGTCTTTCCATGGCACGCTTTTTCCGTCGCCGCAAGTTTTGCCGTTTCACCGCTGAAGGCGTGAAGCAGATCGACTACAAGGATCTGGACACGCTCAAGGCCTACATCACCGAGACCGGCAAGATCGTTCCCAGCCGCATCACCGGTACCAAGGCCCGTTACCAGCGCCAGCTGTCCACCGCGATCAAGCGCGCACGCTACCTGGCCCTGCTGCCTTACACCGACAGCCACCAGTAAGTCGTCGCCGATGCTGCCCGTCGCCCGATGGTCGATGAAAGGCATGCCCCAGGCGACTCTGGTCGCGCTGGTGGCGTCTGCGGTGCCCTGGCTGTTCTGGTTCGGGGCGGCGATTGCCGCTCTGGTGACCTTGCGCAAGGGCATGGCACCGGCGATGCCGGTGATCGCCGCTGCGGCGGTGCCGGCAGGCTGGTGGTGGACCCAGGGAGATCCGATCCCCCTGGCGACCACCCTGCTGGCGCTGTTGATGGCCATCGTGCTGCGCTCCCGCATGCGCTGGGGCGAGGCGCTGATCCTGGGGTCGCTGGCCGGCGCTGCGATGATCCAGCTGGGGGTGTTCCTGCCCAAGGCAGACACCGCCCTGATGCTGGAGCAGCTGCGCCAGAGTTCCTCCGAGGTGGCGGCCATGCTCGACGAGCTGGCTGCCCAGGGGCTCGACGCCAGTCGGCTGGCCGAGCTGGTCATCAGCGGTGTCACCGGTCTGGTGGTGATGCTCGCTGCGGTGGCCTGTCTGGCCCTGGCACGCAGCTGGCAGGCGGGGCTCTACAACCCGGGAGGTTTCCGGGAAGAGTTCCACGCCCTGCGGCTCACCCCGAGGGAGCTGATCCTGTTGGTGGTGCTGGTGATCGCCGGCACCCTGCTGGGTCTCCCCGGGATCGGCATGCTGGCCTGGATTCCGCTGCTGATGGCAGGCATCGGCCTGACACATGGTGTAGTTGGACGTAAGGGAATGAACGGGTTGTGGCTGGTCGCGTTCTATCTGCTGCTGATCACCACCTGGCCCATGATTCTCATCGTGCTGGTTGTGGCCCTGATCGATACCTTCGCGGACTTCCGCGGGCGTCTGGGTCACAGCAACTGACATAGAGGTTTACGAGATGGAAGTCATTCTGCTCGACAACATTGGCAAGCTGGGCGGTCTCGGTGACAAGGTCACCGTCAAGCCTGGTTACGGCCGCAACTACCTGGTGCCCTACGGTCTCGCCGTGCCGGCCACCAAGGACAACATCGCTGCCTTTGAAGCCCAGCGTGCCGAGCTCGAAGCTCAGGCCGCCGAGCGCAAGGCCGAAGCCGAAGCTCGCGCCGAGCAGCTCAACGACATCGAGCTGTCTCTGGTCGCCAAGTCTGGCGACGAAGGCAAGCTGTTCGGTTCCATCGGTCCGCGTGACCTGGCCGAGGCGATCTCCAGCGCCGGTATCGACGTCGCCAAGAGCGAAGTCCGCATGCCGGAAGGCCCGATCCGCCAGACCGGCGAATACGACATCGTGCTGCACCTGCATGCCGACGTCGACGCCACCGTGCGCGTGGTGGTGGTGGCCGAGTAAGGTCGTCTCCCACGGCAGTGGCAAGGGCGCGGGAGTCACATCCCGCGCCCTTTTTTGTGGCTCGCGATCGCCCGCATGGGTGATCGTGCGACGGACCCGGCTTCGGGTAGACTAAGGCTTGTCTGGAGAGTGGCTGCGCTCGTCGACTTTTCGGACACAGCCTGGATCCAGTGGCATGGCGCCGTGAACAACAGCGAAGAGACAAGCGCATGAGTGACGTCCAGACCATCGATCGTGAAGCCGCGGCGCTGAAGGTTCCGCCGCACTCGGTGGAGGCCGAGCAGTCGGTGCTGGGTGGCCTGATGCTCGACAATCAGGCCTGGGACAATATCGCCGACCGGCTGGTGGCCGACGACTTCTATCGCTACGAGCATCGCCTGGTGTTCAACGCCATGGTGGCGCTGGCCGAGTCGAGCCGTCCGCTGGACGTGGTGACCCTGTCCGAGGCCCTGGAGGGGCGCGACCAGCTCGACACCGTGGGCGGGCTCGCCTACCTGGCGGAGCTGGCCCGCAACACTCCCTCGGCCAGCAATATCCGCGCCTATGGCGACATCGTGCGCGAACGCGCCACCCTGAGAAAGCTGATCCAGGCGGCCAACCAGATCGCCGACGGCGCCTTCAGCCCCAATGGGCGTCCTGCCGATGAGCTGGTCAACGAGGCCGAGCGGCTGGTGTTCCAGATCAGCGAGGACCGCCCCAAGGCCGGCGGCCCCATCGGCATGAGCGAGCTGCTGACCAAGGCCGTCGATCGCATCGACGAGCTGTTCAACATGAAAGGCGAGATGACCGGCCTGTCGACCGGCTTTCGCGATCTCGATGACATGACCTCCGGGCTGCAGCCCTCCGACCTGGTGATCGTCGCCGGCCGTCCGTCCATGGGCAAGACCACCTTCGCCATGAACCTGGTGGAGCACGCGGTGGTGTCCAGCGACAAGCCGGTGATGGTGTTCTCCATGGAGATGCCGGCGGACTCGATCATGCTGCGCATGCTGTCGTCACTCGGCCGCATCGACCAGACTCGAGTGCGCTCCGGTCAGCTCGAGGACGAGGACTGGCCGAGGTTGACCTCGGCGGTCAACCTGCTCAAGGACAAGCAACTGTTCATCGATGACACCGCTGCGCTGTCGCCCAACGAGATGCGCTCACGGGTGCGTCGCGTGGTGCGCGAGCACGGCAACCTGGCGATGATCATGATCGACTACCTTCAGTTGATGCAGGTGCCGGGGTTCGGTGACAACCGTACCGGCGAGATTTCGGAGATCTCGCGCTCGCTCAAGGGGCTTGCCAAGGAGTTCGGCTGCCCGGTGATTGCGCTGTCGCAGCTCAACCGCTCGCTGGAGCAGCGCCCCAACAAGCGTCCGGTGATGTCGGACCTGCGTGAATCCGGGGCCATCGAGCAGGACGCCGACCTGATCGGTTTCGTCTATCGTGATGAGGTCTACAACCCGGATAATCCCGACAACAAGGGACTCGCCGAATTCATCATCGGCAAGCAGCGTAATGGCCCCATCGGGACGGTGCACATGGCCTTTATCGGCAAGTACACCCGCTTCGAGGATCTGGCGCCGGACAGCTACGGTGATACCTTCGGCGAATAAACGTGCTTGAGCCTGACCGACGGGCTCGTATAATGCCGCCCCTTGCGATTTCGACAGACACAGTGAAGGAGACCTGACATGGCAGGCGGATTTCGACGCGGCAATCGCCGTCGCGCGCCCAAGCTGGAAGCCCGTGGCGAATTGACCTCGGTGGAACGGGAAGGCCCGTTCAAGGAATGGCTCGGCATGCCCGATCTGTATCGCTATCACCTAGTAGTGGACGGCGTGGACTACAGCTACCAGACAGAAGACTCCGAGCTGCCGGTGCAGATCGGCGACAAGGTGGTGTTTCGCTACAAGGAGACCAAGGCCGGCAATTGGGTCGACCGCAACTCCCTCGGCAAGGCCATCGATCCCTCCGACTACCAGTAGTCTCACCGCCGGATCCGTCGCCCGCGAGCATTCGTGTCGCGGGCCTTCGTTTTCCCTCCTTCAAGCTCTCCACTTCCTCCCGCAAAGGCGCTGCCTGCCGCTGAAGACCCCCTTTTCTCCGCCGCGATCATGGAGGTCGTTTAACCCGCTGTGCGCGCGAAACGGCCAATATGTATCCAGATCAGAGAAATTCTTCACACCGTCACGGGAATGTCACCCGAAGGGCCCAGGCTGTGCCATGATCAGAGAGTCACATGCGCGGCACAGGGAAATGAAACGAGCGTCATGGTCTGCCGAAATATCATCGGCACGCTCGTCGCCGTAGTGTCGTCACATAAGGAGGGCGGGGGCCACAGGACCCCCGTCGCGACAGGATGAAAAGAGGCGAAAGATACGATGGAAATTAATGATCTCAAGGCCTTTGTCGGCCGCCACGACAACTTCGAGATTCGCGTGATCGGCCATGCCGGCAGCCGTTTTTACCAGGTCGAACTGGAAGACGTGGAAGGTGCCCGCAAGATGCTCTGCCGCCGCGGCAAGCCGGTGTTGTTCCGCTCGCTGGACGACGTCTACCTGGAGCTCAAGCGTGCCGGTATCCACCGCGCCTACCTGGTCCAGCACGTGGCCCACGACGAGGTGATCGGTCGCGAGGCCCACTATGCCGAACCGCTGGCCTCACGTATGCCCCTGGTGTTTTGAGTGACATCGTTCCACACCACCCTGGTGCTGGAACCCTCTCGACGGCAGTCTCGCCGTCTCTGCCTTGCCACTGATGTACCCACGTTCACCGAACAAGTCCCTGGCGCAAGCTGCCAGGGCCCTTGGCGGTGTCGACCTGCCTTATCGCTTCCTTTGAGTCCCTGTTAGTCAGGGGCGCAGTCGGGCGAAGCCCAGATAGCCGATGTCCAGCAGTCCACGCAAACCGGGTACGCTGCTTAGCTGCACCCAACGGCGATGACCCAGCGTCGCGTACAATGCGCGAGTGGCATCCATGCCGATGAACCAGCGACCTGTGGCGTCGCGCAGGTGCAGCTTGCCCAGCATGTCATCGAAGCGCTGGCCCCAGGCCTCGGCGCAAAAATCGTCGTCGCGGATATCGATAAAGTGGATCAGCCGGCTGCGCGGATGCCGCCTCAGCCAGGCGATCTCCTTGCGGCATAGTGGGCACTGACCATCATGAAACAGCGCAAGCGGTGTGGCGAGTGTCTCGAACCGATTCATGGATTCGCTCCCTGAGGTCGATAGCCGTCGCGGTGGGGACCCTGACCGTAGCTCGGTTCGCATGCCAGGTTGTCGAGAAAGGACGTGGCCTGGCGGCGCATGGCGCTGCGCTTGTCATCGCTCATGCGGCGCAGCGAGCCATAGATCAGCTTCATGCGAGGATTGCTCGCCAGGGTGTCGGCGTGACGTTCGAGAAAGTCCCAGTAGAGGCTGTTGAAGGGACAGGCGTCTTCGCCCAGGGTCTTTTTCACGTCATAGCGACAGTGGCGGCAATGGTCAGACATCCGATCGATGTACTTGCCTGACGCACAGTAGGGCTTCGAGCCCATCAGTCCACCGTCGGCGTGCAACACCATGCCAAGCGTATTGGGCAATTCGACCCATTCGCAGGCGTCGGCGTAGACCGCCAGGTACCAGTCGCACAGGGCCTCGGGGCTGACGTCGCACAGCAGAGCAAAGTTGCCGGTCACCATCAGACGCTGGATATGGTGCGCGTAGGCGTTGTCCCGGGTCATGCCGATCGCGCGGGATAGACAGCGCATGCCGGTGTCACCGCTCCAGTAGAAGTGGGGCAGACCCCTGCGGGCCTGCAAGGCGTTATAGCCCTTGTAGTCCGGCATACGGGTCCAGTAGATGCCCCTGACGTACTCTCGCCAGCCGAGGATCTGGCGGATAAAACCTTCCACCGCATTGATCGGTGCATGCCCCTCGAGATAAGCGGTTTCGGCGGCCTCGCAGACCTCTCTCGGGCTGAGCAGGCCAAGGTTCATGGGAGCGGACAGGCGCGAGTGGAAGAGAAAGGGATCGCTGTCGCTGATGGCGTCCTGGACGTCACCGAAGCTCGGCAGCAGGTGATCGATGAAGTGTCTGAGATCGACCAGCGCCTGGCGTCGGGTGACCGGCCAGTGGAAGCCATCCAGACGACCGAAGTGTTCATCGAAGTGTTCCTCCACCAGTGTCAGCACCTCACGGGTCATGTCGTCGACGGTGTGGCGGGGAGGCTTGGGCAGCGTGTAGTGCTGGGGCAGGGGCCGTCGGTTGTCCTTGTCGAAGTTCCACTGGCCGCCCATGGGTTCATCGCCCTCCATCAGCAGGCCGGTGCGGCGACGCATCAGTCGATAGAAGCCCTCCATGCGAGGCTGCCGGCGATGGGACAACCAGTCGCCGAATTCACCAGGCGTGCAGTAGAAGCGGTCGTCCTCGACCCATTGCCAGGGTATCCCGCCCTGGCGGCGCTCCATGGCATCCAGCAGCCGCCATTCGCCGGGCCTTGTGGTGACAATCCGCGAACAGTCGTAGGCTTGCGCGAGGCGTTCCGCCTCCGCCAGCAGGCCATGGGCGTTGTCCGGATCATCGAGGGCGCTGTAGTGGACGCGATAGCCCTTGTCGCGAAGAGTGGCGGCGAAGTGGCGCATGGCCGACAGCATCATGGCGATCTTCTGAGGATGATGCGGCACGTAGCGGCCTTCCTCGGCGACCTCGCACAGCGCGACGACGTCGTCGTCGCCAGTGGTCTGCAAGAGTCCGAGGTCCAGGCTCAACTGGGCGCCGGTGATCAGGATCAAGGATCTGGACATGGGTTCACCAAAAATTGTACAAATCCTCTTCATAGTAACACTTCATTCGAGCCTGATACCCACCGGTGATAGGCTTTGTGCATTCGCTACCAAGAGGAAGTCACCTTCATGGATCAGTCCGTTCCCCCCTCAGTGGTGGAGGCCCATCGCCCGGAGCAGGCGCCGGTCGACCACCCCGCCGTCGCACGTGAAAAGATCGGCGTGCTGGTCGCCAACCTGGGTACGCCGGACGATACCGACTACTGGTCCATGCGCCGCTATCTCAGCGAATTTCTGTCGGACCAGCGGGTGGTCGACTATCCGCGCTGGCTCTGGCAGCCGCTGCTGCAGTTGATCATCCTGAGTCGCCGGCCATTTGCCTCCGGGGCGGCCTATCGCAGCATCTGGAACACCGACAAGGACGAGAGTCCATTGCTGACCATCACCAGAAGCCAGAGCGAGAAGCTGTCGACGCGGCTGCGCGCTGAGCTGGGGGACTCGATCGAGGTCAGCTTCGGCATGCGCTACGGCAATCCTTCCACCGACAAGGCGCTCAAGGAGCTGGAGGAGAAGGGATGTCGGCGTATCCTGTTCTTCCCGCTGTATCCCCAGTACGGCTCGCCCACCACCGCCACCGCCTGCGATCAGTTCTTCCGTCAGCTGATGAAGCGCAAGTGGCAGCCATCGGTGCGAACGGTGCCGGCCTACTTCGACGAGCCGGGCTACATCGAGGCCCTGGCTGCCTCGGTCAGCGAACGCCTGGAGAACGAGACGCACCAGCCTTCGGTGGTGGTGGCGTCCTATCACGGCGTACCCAAGCGCTTTCTGGAGGAAGGCGACCCCTACTACTGTCAGTGCAGGAAGACCACGCGACTGCTGCGCGAACGGCTGGGGCAGGCCGAGGACGAAGTGGTTACCGCCTTCCAGTCCAAGTTCGGGCCTGAAGAATGGGTGGGCCCCGCCACCGTCGACAAGGTGGCGGAGCTGGCGCGTCAGGGTCACAAGAGTATCGCCGTACTGTCCCCCGCCTTCAGCGCCGACTGCGTGGAGACCCTGGAAGAGATCGAGGAAGAGATCCGCGACGCCTTCATGGAGGCCGGCGGCGAGCACTTCATCTACATTCCGTGTCTCAACGATCGCGACGACCATATCGCAGTGCTGGCCGATATCGTCAAGCGCGAACTGGGCGGCTGGATCTGATCGCTCGGCCTTTCGCGCCACGATAGCCAGACACAAAACGGGCAGCCCATGGGCTGCCCGTTTCGTATCCAGCTTGCATGAAGCTAGGCTTTTAGTCTCGGTCGGGGTGGGGCACCGGCTTATCCCCAACCTCTTCCTCACGAAATTCGAGCGGCTTGCCGCGGGTCTTGTCCAGATACTTGAGGCGCTGGTGCAGGCCTGTCTTGGCCAGCATGTGGGCGCTTACCGGGGCGGTGATGAACAGGAACAGGGTGATCAGCATCTCCTGCAGGTGGGTGCCTTCCTGGGTGGCGCTGAAGTACACCATGGAGCCGGACAGGATGCAGCCCATGCCCAGGGTGGTGGCCTTGGTCGGGCCGTGCAGGCGCATGTAGAAGTCCCGCAGGTGGGCCATGCCCAGCGAGCCGATGAAGGCAAACAGCCCGCCGGCGATCAGCAGCACCGAGATCAGCCCCTCGAGAATGACGTAGAACATGGAATTCTCCCGAAGTTACTCGATGATATCGCCGCGCAGCAGATACTTGCAGACGGCAATGGTGCTGATGAAGCCGAGCAGCGCGATCAGCAGCGCGGCTTCGAAGTAGGTCTTGGAGTTGAGCCACACTCCCATCAGGATGATCAGGGCGATGGAGTTCACGTACATGGTATCCAGCGCCAGGATCCTGTCGGGCATGTCCGGGCCCACGGTCAGGCGAAACAGGTTCAGCAGCAGCGCCAGGCAGACCAGCGCCAAACTGATGGTCAAGGCGGTGTCTAGCATTCGAAGATCTCCTTCAGCGGCTGCTCGTAGCGTTCGCGGATGGTGCGGATCAGGGTCTGTTCGTCACGCACATCCAGAGCGTGGATCAGCAGCGTCTTGCCGTCCATGCGCAGGTTGGCCGACACCGTCCCTGGGGTCAGGGTGATGGTGCTGGCCAGTAGGGTGATGGTGAATCGCTCCTCGAGCATCAGCGGATACTCGACGAAGTGGGGCCGAGTGCGGCGCCAGGGATTGATGATGATCCAGGCCACCTGCATGTTGGCCACCACGATGTCACCGATCAGCCGGAAGAAGAAGCGCAGCAGTTTCCAGGGCTTCTTTACACCGGGCTGCATGTCCCAGAAGGGGTAGGTCAGCCAGGGGATGAGCACGGCCAGAAAGCCGCCAAGCAGCAGGTGACCGACCGAGACCGTGTTGACCAGCAACAGCCACACGACCAGCAGCAGCAGGCTGAGCAGCGGTGTCGGCAGTAGTGAGCGAGTGCGTCGGTTCATTGGGCGTCTCCCTGATCGATCAGAACGGCCTGAATCATCGGTTGCGGGTCGCTCAACTGTTCTGCGGTGGCCTCGGTGTAGCCGGCCAGGGGGCCGGCCAGGATCACCAGCAACGGCGACGATGCCAGCAGCCAGCCGGTGCCCGCCCACTGCCAGGGGGACAGCGACTCGCCGTCATCGCTGGCCTGGCTGCGCCAGAACAGGGTGGACCCTGCCCGCGACAGCGCCACGATGGCGCACAGGCCGGTGGCCAGCAGCAGAGGCCAGAACCAGAGACGTTGGGCGCTGTCGCCGGCGTTCATCAGCATGACCTTGCCCAGCGCCCCGGACAGCGGGGGCAGGCCCGCCACCGCCATGGACCCGATCAGGAACATCAGGCCCAGCGCCGTGGCGTTGCGCGGTATCCGGCCGCGCACCAGGCGGGTACCGGCCTTGCCACGCTGGACGCCGATCATGTCCGCCAGCAGGAACAGCCCGCCGGTGACCAGGGTGGTGTGCACCAGATAGAACAGGAGGCCCGATACCGCCTCGGGGGAGCGCATGCCGACGCCGGCGAGCAGGGTGCCCACCGACACCAGTACCAGATAGGCCACCAGCAGACGCAGGTCGCGGGCGGCCAGCACGCCGACACCGGCAATCGCCAGGGTGCCGAGCGAAAGCCACCACACCCAGCTCTGCTCAAGCGCCTCCAGGGGGCCTGCCTGGTCGCCGAAGACCAGCCAGTAGACCCGCAGGATGGCGTAGACGCCGATCTTGGTCATCACCGCAAACAGGGCGGCCACCGGCGGCGGCGCGCTGGCGTAGGCCCGCGGGAGCCAGAAATACAGTGGCAGTACCGCCGCCTTGAGGCCAAATACCACCAGCAGCAGCAGAGCGCCGGCGACGACCATGCCCTGACGCTCTCCCGGCAGCTGACTCACCGCCTGGGCCATGTCCGCCATGTTGAGGGTGCCGGTGGCCCCGTACAGCAGACCCACGGCGAACAGGAACAGCGCCGATCCGGCCAGGTTGAGGATGGCGTAGTGGACCGCCGACTGGATGCGCGCCTTGCCACCACCGTGGACCAGCAGGGCGTAGGAGGCCAGCAGCAGCACCTCGAAGAACACGAACAGGTTGAACAGGTCGCCGGTCAGGAAGGCGCCGTTGATTCCCATCAGCTGCAGCTGGAACAGGCCGTGGAAGTTGCTGCCCTTCTCGTCGTCGCCGCCGCAGGCGAACAGCACCGCACCAACCGCCAGCATCGAGGTCACGAACAGCATCAGCGCCGATAGCCGGTCCAGCACCATGATGATGCCGAAGGGCGGCTGCCAGTTGCCCAGGGCGTAGTACTGAATCTCGCCGCTGGCCGCCTGGCGCAGCAGCATCACGCTGATCACCAGCAGCGCCAGGGTGGTGGCAAGGCCAAGACCACGCTTGAGCGTGGCATTGCCGAATCGGGTCAGCAGCAGCGCCACCGCTGCTGCCAGCGGCAGCACGATGGGCATCACGATCAGGTGGGACATCAGCGTCGCTCCTCCTTGTCCTCGGCCTTGCGCCCGTCCACGTGGTCATTGCCCATGTCGCCCCGTGCACGCATCGCCAGGATCACCGCGAAGGCGGTCATGGCGAAGCCAATGACGATGGCGGTCAGCACCAGCGCCTGGGGCAGCGGATCGCTGTAGTCGCTCTTGCCGTCGATGATGGCGGAACCACCGGTGGTCAGTCCGCCCATGGAGAACAGAAAGAGGTTGGTGGCGTAGGAGAGAAGCGTCAGACCTACCACCACTGGGAAGGTTCGGCCGCGCAGCATCAGATACAGGCCACTGGCGGCGAGCACGCCGGTCGTTATGGCATAGAGCATTTCCATGTCACACGGTCTCCTTGCCGTCGGGGGTGGGGTCGTCGGTGCGGTGCAGGCCGCGTTCCGTCGCGTCATGGTCTTCCTTGGCCGGACGGTGGGGGGTGGTCACCTTGCCCAGGTTGGCCAGGATCATCAGGGTCGCACCGACCACCGCCAGATAGACACCGAGATCGAACAGCATCGCGGTGGCCAGTTCGATATCGCCGATCAGCGGGATATGGAAATGGCCGAAGGACGAGGTCAGGAAGGGTGCGCCGAACAGCCAGCTGCCGAAGCCAGTCAGGGCGGCGACACCGACGCCGAGGATCGCCACCGGCTGGTAGGGGAAGTCGAGACGCTTCTGGGTCCAGGCAACGCCCCGGGCCATGTACACCAGAATCAGCCCCACCGCGGTGATCAGGCCGGCGATAAAGCCGCCACCGGGCTGGTTGTGGCCACGCAGGAAGATGAACACCGACACCAGCAGTGCCAGCGGCAGTACCGTCTGGGAGATGGTGGTCAGAATCATCGGGTAGCGGTCCGGTGCCCAGATGCGTCCCTCGCTGTCGCTGTGAGGCATGAACAGGCGCAGACGGTTGAGCAGCTTGAAGATGGCGAGACCGGCGATCGCCAGCACCGTGATCTCGCCCAGGGTGTCGAAGCCACGGAAGTCGACCAGGATGACATTGACCACATTGTGGCCGCCGCCGCCGGGCACGCTGTTGTCGAGGAAGAAGTCCGAGATGCTTTCGGTGTCGCGGGTCAGCACGGTGTAGTTGAGTCCGGCGATCACTCCGCCCAGACCGGTACACAGCACCAGGTCGCGCAGCGCCCGCGCCGGGGTGGACTCCCGCGGGGTCTTCTGGGGCAGGAAGAACAGCGCCAGCATCAGCAGGATCATGGTGACCACCTCGACCGATAGCTGGGTCAACGCCAGGTCCGGTGCCGAGAAGCGGGCAAAGGTCAGCGATACCAGCAGGCCCACCACCGACAGCATCAGCAGCGAGATCAGACGATGGCGATGGGTAATGGCGGTGCCGATGCCGGTGAACACCAGCAGCAGGGCGCCGACCAGCAGCACGCCGTCCACCGGTTGGTTGCCCTTGGCCCCGGTCAGGGTATCCATCTGGGCCAGACCGATGGCGCCGACCACGAGGGAGGCGGTCAGCAGCAGGGTCATGAAGCGCTGCAGCGAGGCGTTGTCGACGCATTCGGTGATGCGCTCGGCGCGATCGCCGATGCACTGGATGACACCCTCGAAGATACGGCTGGCATCACGCGGCGGGAAGTCCCGCACGAACTGGCGAATCTTGCGATGCAGGATATAGGTGATGACGCCGGCGACCAGGGCCACGGCGCTCATCGCCAGCGGCAGGTTGAAGCCGTGCCACAGGGCCAGGTGGAACTCCAGCGGCTCGAGCAGCACCGCCTCGACCGCAGGCGCCATCAGCCAGGTGGCCATCAGCGCCGGGAACAGGCCGACCAGGATACACAGCACCGCCAACAGCTCCGCCGGAGCCCGCATCAGATGGGGCGGCTCGTGCGGCGTCTTGGGCGGCGCGTGGCGCGGAGGGGAGAAGAACACCGCGTGGACCAGCCGCGCGGAGTAGGCCACCGACAGCACGCCGCCAATGGTGGCCAGTACCGGCAGCACCAGGCTGAGGCCGCCGAAGGCGTGGGTCTCGAGGGCCTCGGTGAAGAACATTTCCTTGGAGATGAAGCCATTGAACAGCGGCACGCCCGCCATGGCGGCGCCGGTGATGCTCATCACCACGCAGGTGACCGGCATCGCCTTGGCCAGTTTGCCCAGCCGGGCCAGGTCGCGGGTGCCGGCCTCATGGTCGATGATCCCCGAACACATGAACAGTGCGGCCTTGAAGGTGGCGTGGTTGAGGATATGAAACAGCGCCGCCAGGACCGCCATGGGACTGCCGATGCCCAGCAGTACGGTGATCAGGCCCAGATGGCTGACGGTGGAGAACGCCAGGATTCCCTTGAGATCCGCCTTGATCAGAGCAAACCAGGCGGCATACACCATGGTGACGATACCGATCACGGTCACGATGGCCGACCACAGCTCGCTGCCGGCGATGGCGGGATGCAGGCGCGCCATCAGGAAGATCCCCGCCTTGACCATGGTGGCGGAGTGCAGGTACGCAGACACCGGAGTCGGTGCCGCCATGGCATGGGGAAGCCAGAAGTGGAACGGGAACTGGGCGGACTTGGCGAAGGCGCCGAGCAGCACCAGGACCAGCATCAGCGGGTAGCGCGGGTCGGCCAGGATCGTCTCGCCGCTTTCCAGCACCACCTGCATGTCGAGACTGCCGACGATATCGCCCAGCAGCAGAAAGCCCGCCAGCAGGGCGAGGCCACCGGCGCCGGTGACCGTCATCGCCATGCGCGCGCCCTTGCGCGCCTCCGAGCGGTGTGACCAGAAACCGATCAGCAGGAAGGATGACAGGCTGGTCAACTCCCAGAAGAACCACAGCACCAGCAGGTTGTCGGCCATGGCGATGCCCACCATGGAGGCCATGAACAGGATCAGGTAGGCGTAAAAGCGGGCGTAGTTCTCGCTGGCGTCCAGATAATAATGGGCGTACAGGATGATCAGCAGGCCGATGCCCAGGATCAGCACATTGAACAGCAGTGACAGGCCATCGAGGCGAAAGGCCAGGTCCAGCCCCAGTTGGGGCACCCAGCTCAGGGAGACCCGAGGGATATCCCCGGCACCCAGGGCGGGTAGCTGGGCCAGGGTCATGGCCAGGGCTATGGCGGGAAGGACCGCCGTGGCAAGGGTGCAAAGAGGGCGGCCTCTAGATCCGGTCAATGCGGGGACCAGCACACCGAGAAGGGGGAGCAAGGGAATCCATAGCAAAGTCATCTGTCGGTCATCCTGCCTGTCCTTGAACGTGGTGAGCGCCGCGATGGTCTGAAAACACGAGCCCTCACAATGCCTTGGCCTACCGCCAGGGGTGTTGATCAGCTCACCCTGAAGCGCCGACCCACTTTACCCGAAAGATGGACGGATCGCTGCCCCGTGCGGATTCAACGTGATAGTCGTCGGCGCTCTAAAAGTTGTACATGTGGTGTACAAGACCTATATATTATCGCTATGCAGTAGGGCAATGCCTCCGTCGGTAGCGCACGATCTGTGCCCTCGGGGCGCGTGCCGAGAATCTTCAGGCCTGTCGGGAGCGTGACATGGAAACAGAGCTGGTGTGGTTGCGTGGGGAACTGCGGCTGGCCGACAACCCCTTGCTGGACATCGCGCCCTCGGTCAGCGAGCGCCTGGTGGTGTTCGTGATCGACGAGGCACTGCTTGATGGCACATCGGCAGACGGCGTGGCCGGTATCGGCGCTCGGCGGCTGCGCTTTCTGTGGCAGTGTCTCAAGGAGTTGCGTGGGACGCTGTTGAAGAAGGGTAGCGACCTGCTGGTGGCGGTGGACGAGCCGGTGTCGCTGGTCGCCCGGCTGGCCGAGCAGTATCAGGTGACACGGGTGGTGGCCAGCGAGGCCGCAGGCGGGGACGACCAGCTTGAGCGACTGGCACGCTGCCTGCCAAGGCAGTGTCGACTGGAGCGTCGTGGTACGGGCACGCTGTGGACGTCGCAGACGTTGCCGATGACGTTGGATGAGGTACCGGCAAGCTGGTCGGCTTTCCGGCGTCGTCTCGGCGAGGCGTCTCCTCGAAGCCACAGCCGTCCGGCCCCGGCGACGCAGCCGGCGTGGCCGGAGCGAGCGCCACGCGGCCTGCCCTCGTTGCAGCGATTGTCACGCGAAGCGGACGCCTTGAACGACGTGCCCGACAGCGCCGGGCTTGCCTTTGTCGGCGGTGAAGCGCCCGCCTGGCAGCGTCTCGACGACGTCGTGTGGGAGTCCGATTTGCTGGCGACCTATCAGCAGACGCGCAATGGTTTGATCGGCGCTGGCTTTTCGTCCCGTCTATCGCCCTGGCTGGCGCTTGGCTGTGTGTCGGCGACCCAGGTCCTCGAAGCACTGAGAGAATGGGAAGACCGGCGGGGTGCCAACGCATCATCTCGCCACTTCTATCACGAGTTGTTATGGCGCGAGTACTTCCACTGGGTGGCACGCCAGGAAGGCAAAGCGCTGTTCGGCGATCCCCCATCATCGCCGGGGCAGGCATTCGAGTGCTGGCGCCTGGGCGCTACCGGGCAGCCGCTGATCGATGCAGCCATGCGTGAGTTGTCGGTCAGCGGCTGGCTCTCCAATCGAGCGCGTCAGCTCGTCGCCAGCTACCTGGTGCACGATCTCGGGGAGGACTGGCGCCACGGCGCCGCCTGGTTCGAACGCTGTCTGATCGACCATGACGTTGCCAGCAACTGGGGCAACTGGAAGTACATCGCAGGAGTGGGCCGCAACGCCAAACCCAGGATCTTCGATATCGACGAACAGAGCCGGCGCTACGACCCCGATGAACGCTATGTCCGCCACTGGAACGAGGTGAGCTTGCAGCCGTCTTCCTACGAGGCACTGGGGCATTGAGGCACTGGGGCATTGAGGCACCGGTGTAGGGAAGAACGAGCGATGCCCTGTTCACTACGTTGTTCGACCTACCGTATGAGGTCTCTTGCCCCTGCGGGTGGCTCTCACCTTGGTGGTAGTGGTGCCACATCTTGCGATGCTCTGGCGGCCTGACTGGCTGGTATGACAGCGGGTCCTGGGTCATCATGCCCGCATATTGATCGCCAAGGATTGCTTCATCATGCTGACCCGATTGTTCCCCGCCCTTCTCGTGGTGACCCTGGCCGGTTGCCAGAGTACCTCCGCCGCCCCCTCCGGCGATGCCGCGGCCGGTACCAATGCCAGTGCTGGTGCAAGCGTCACCGCCAGCGCCAGTGGCGAAGCGTCTGGGCAGGCCGCCCATGCCGCCGCTGCAGTCGAGCCCCAGAGCTTCGATCAGTGGCTGGCCGGCTTTCGTGATCAGGCGCGTGCAGAAGGCATCAGCGAAGCGACCCTGGCGCGCGCGCTGGATGGCCTGCGCTACCGTCCCCGGGTGATCGAACTCGACGGCTCCCAGCCGGAGTTCGTGCGCCCGATTTGGCAATACCTGGATACCGCGGTCTCCAACGCCAGGGTGACCCAGGGGCGTGACAAGCTCGCCGCCAATCGCTCCGCGGCCGACCGCGCCGAGGCCGACTACGGTGTGCCCGCCGAGGTCCTTACCGCCATCTGGGGTATCGAGAGCAACTACGGCCAGAACTTCGGTGACTTCTCGACCCTGGAGGCACTGGCGACCCTGGCCTATGACGGTCGGCGCCGAGACTTTGCACGCGGTGAACTGATGGCAGCGCTCGAGATCATCGACGCCGGCGATATCACACCGCAGCGCATGAAGGGCTCCTGGGCGGGGGCGATGGGCCACACCCAGTTCATTCCTTCCAGTTTCGTGGCCTACGCCAAGGACGGAGACGGCGACGGTCGCCGTGATATCTGGGCGAGTATCCCCGACGTCATGGCGTCGACTGCCAACTATCTGGATCGTGCCGGTTGGCGTCAGGGCGAGCCCTGGGGTGTCGAGGTGCAACTGCCGTCCGGGTTCGACTACGCCCAGACCGAGCTCGATACCCGCAAGAGCGCTTCGGCTTGGGCCGGCCTGGGTGTGAGCCCGCTGGGCGGTGGCGATCTGCCGGCCTTCGATGAGGCGTCGGTGATCACTCCGGCCGGCGCGCGTGGTCCTGCTTTCCTGGTGGGACCGAACTTCCGCGCCATCCTGCGCTACAACAACGCCACCAGCTACGCCCTGGCGGTGGCCTCGCTGAGCGACCGTATCGCCGGGCGCGCCGGCATCGAGGGTGGCTGGCCGCGTGACGAGCAACCGCTCTCTCGTACTCAGGTGAAGACGCTGCAGTCGCGGCTTCAGGCGCTTGGCTACGAGGTGGGAACCCCGGACGGCATCATGGGTCCCAATACCCGGGCAGGGTTGCGCGCCAGGCAGCGCGACCAGGGGCTGGTGCCCGACGGTTTCGCCACGCTCAACCTGCTCGAACGCCTAAGCCACTGAGCGATCAATCAGCCCTGAAAACATCAAGGCGGCCCCTGACTCAGGGGCCTGACGTATCGGCGTCCGGCGGGACGCCCTCCACATGGAAATGGCACGATGACTCTCTGGAATCGATGGCTGTCGGGCCCCGCCCGACTGATGGCGCTGGCGGCGCTACCCCTGTGCATGGCGCCGGCCGGCGGCGCCCTGGCCGATGACGGCCCTGACGTCTTTGGCTGGGTCGAGATGGCGACCCTGGAGCCCTGGGACGTCGAAGTGAAGGCAAAGCTGGACAGCGGCGCGCTGACGTCTTCGCTGGATGCCCGGGATATCGAGCGCTTCGACAAGGAAGGCGAACCCTGGGTGCGTTTCGCCCTCGAGCTCGAGGACGAGGAGACTGGCGAGACCTTCAAGAAGCAGCTCGAACGCCCGCTCTATCGCGACATGACGGTGCGCGGGGCCGGCGGTCGCGACGAGCGCCTGGTGGTGTTGATGGAGGTGTGCATGGGGGACACCATCCACGAGGAGCAGTTCAGCCTGCGCAACCGGGAAGAGATGAACTACCCGATGCTGCTGGGGCGCCGTACCATCGGTGAGCTCGGGCTGCTGGACGTGCGCGAGACCTTCATGATCGAGCCGAGTTGCGACGAGAACTCTCCGGTCATCGAGCATGAGGGAGAGGGCGAGTACGGCACCAACAAGGATGACGGTGCCGATGACGAGGACAGCGAGAGCTGATACGTCGATGGCACCGCTGGTGTGGTCTACAGGGTTGGCCTAGAAGAGCCTGGACAGTAGCGCGGTCACCGCGGTTTCCACCCGCAGGATGCGCTCGCCCAGGTGGATGCCCTCGCAGCCTGCCGCCAGCATCTGTTCCACCTCCCATTCGATGAAGCCGCCCTCGGGGCCGACCAGCAGGGTCACAGGCTCGGTCAGGCCTCGAGGGCAGGCAGTCGCCATCCCGGGGTGCGCCAACAGGCCCCGCCGTCCTTCCAGCAGGGACGGCAGACGGTCCTCGACGAAGGGCCGAAAGCCCCGCGCCGTGTCCACCACCGGCAGCGCAGTATCGCGGGCCTGCTCCAGGCCAAGCACCAGGTGCTGGTGGATCTTGGCGGGATCGAGTTCGGGGGACTGCCAGTAGCTCTTCTCCACCCTGCGGCTATGCAGCAACGTGATGCGCTTCACCCCCAGCGCGGTGGCATGCTCTATGCTTCTTGCCAGCATGCGTGGGCGAGGCAGCGCCAGCACCAGGTGCACCGGCAGCGCCGCGGGCGGAGCCTGATCGAGCCCGGAAACGTCGAAGCAGGCCTCATCGTCGGTCAGCGACACGAGCTGACCGCGGCCCAGCGGGCCGTTCTCCAGTCCCAGGGTCATCACGTCGCCCTGGCGGGCGCGGTGGACCTGGCGCAGGTGGGCCAGGCGCCGGGGGTCGCGGACCCGTGCCAACCCGGCGTCATCGACGTCGTTCCGGGTGAGAAGTATCAGATTCATGGAGCCTCGAGTACCGGTTTGTCTTGCAAGGGCCGTGTCGCGGTGCAAAATGGATGCGAACGAAGCCGAGGATCTGCAACTGCAGTCCCTGGGCTTCCCACGAACAAAGGAGCAGCGCCGTGCGCGTGATTCGCAAGTATGCCAATCGCCGGCTCTATGATACCGAACAGAGCCGCTATGTAACGCTCGAGGATCTACGAAGCCTGATTCTCGAGGAAGTGCCTTTCCGTGTGGAAGATGCCAAGAGTGGCGAGGACCTGACGCGTACCATTCTGCTGTCGATCATCATCGAGCAGGAGCAGGCCGACAGCGACGCCGAGGTGTTCTCCAATGACCTGCTGCAACAGCTGATTCGGGTGTACGCCATGTCTCAGCCGCTGCCCCTGGCGCGCTACCTGGAGCAGGGCACCCGGTTGATGATGGAGCAGCAGAAGAAGATGCAGGATCAGTGGCAGCAGGCCATGCGGCATTCGCCGATGGAGCTGATGCGCGAGCTGGCCGAGGAAAACATGCGTTTCTGGCAGAACACCATCAGCCAGGGCGGAACCAGCCAGGGCGGGACCACCAAGGACGACGACGAGCGTTCCTCCTGACCCTCCCACGCCCGGCTCTGATGGAGAGAGGTCAGGAGGGCGAGAGCGGGCTTTTTCTGCCATAATGCCGCCTCATTTGGTACTCGAAAGGTAGTTGAGCGGATGAAGGTCCTGATCATCGGCGGCGGTGGCCGCGAACATGCCCTGGCCTGGAAGGTCGCCCAGTCGTCCAGCGTCTCCTCGGTCTTCGTGGCGCCAGGCAATGCCGGCACCGCACGGGAGGCGGGACTGACCAACGTCGATATCGCGGTATCCGACCTCGACGGGCTGGTGGACTTTGCCCGGCGCGAGAGCGTCGGCCTGACCATCGTGGGCCCCGAGGCGCCGCTGGTCGAGGGAGTGGTGGATCGTTTTCGTGACGCCGGGCTCGCGATCTTCGGCCCGACCCAGGGCGCTGCCCAGCTCGAGGGGTCCAAGTCCTTTACCAAGGACTTTCTGGCTCGCCACGCCATTCCCACCGCTGACTACAGCACCTTCACCGCCGTGGAACCGGCGCTGGCCTATCTGCGGGACAAGGGCGCACCCATCGTCATCAAGGCCGACGGCCTGGCGGCGGGCAAGGGCGTCATCGTGGCCATGACCGAGGCCGAGGCCGAGGCGGCGGTTCGCGACATGCTCGAAGACAACGCCTTCGGTGATGCCGGTGCTCGTGTCGTGATCGAGGAATTCCTCGAAGGTGAGGAAGCCAGCTTTATCGTCATGGTGGATGGCGAGTCCATCGTGCCCATGGCCACCAGCCAGGACCACAAGCGGGTGGGCGAGGGCGACACCGGCCCCAACACCGGCGGCATGGGCGCCTATTCGCCGGCACCTGTGGTCACCGACAGCGTCTACCAGCGCATCATGGACGAGGTGATTCGCCCCACGGTGCGTGGCATGGCCGACGAAGGGCATCCTTATACCGGCTTCCTCTACGCCGGGCTGATGATCACCGACGCGGGTGAACCCAAGGTGATCGAGTACAACTGCCGCTTCGGCGACCCCGAAACCCAGCCGATCATGATGCGCCTGCAGAGCGATCTGGCCGAGCTGTGTCTGGCCGGCGCCGAGGGTCGCCTGTCCGGTCACGATTGCCGCTGGGACCCGCGTCCGGCCATCGGTGTGGTGATGGCCGCCGAAGGCTACCCCGGCAGCTACCGCAAGGGCGACGTGATCAGCGGAGGCGACAGTGCCGAGGCCCTGGGCGTCAAGGTCTTCCACGCCGGCACCGCGGAAAAGGATGGCCAGGTGGTCACCTCCGGCGGACGAGTGTTGTGCGTAACCGCCCTCGGTCAGGATCTTGGCGAGGCTCGGGAGCTGGCCTACCGCGGGGTCAAGACGGTGAGTTTCGAAGGCGCCTTCTGGCGTTCGGACATCGCCCACCGCGCCATGGCCCGGCAGTCCTGATCGTCGGGTACCGGTCTGGCTTGCCCCATGGTACTGACCAACAATAATCAGCAAGGAGCGAGCATGGAACGCGTCAAACTGGAGTTTCCCGAGCAGGCGATCGTCCACCGTCATGGTTTGACGGTGCGCGTGACCGACATGAACTACGGGCACCATCTGGGCCATGACGCCGTGATTTCGCTGTTGCACGAGGCCAGGGCGGCCGCCCTGGCCCATCTCGGGCTTCACGAAGGTGACATGGGAGGCTATCCCAGTGTCGCCGCCGACCTGGCGGTGCAGTATCAGGCCGAGTCTCGTTGGCCGGATGCCTTGACGGTCGAGACCGCCATCCCCGAACCGGCGCGCAAGGCCATCACGGTCTACCATCGCATGCGTCGCGACAGCGATCAGCGGATAGTGGCGACCGCCAGGCTCAACCTGATGGTGGTCGACCCCCAGGCAGGGCGTGCGGTGGCGGTGCCCGAAGCGGTACGTGACGCCCTGGCGAGGGCTGGCTGATGTCGAGGGAGTATCCAGTCATCGCGGTCACCGGCTCGTCCGGTGCCGGCACCACTACGGTCAAGCGTACCTTCGAGCGCATGTTCGCCCGGGAAGATGTCCATGCCGCCTTCGTCGATGGTGACGCCTTCCATCGCTACACCCGCCAGGAGATGGCGCGGATCTTTCGCGAGGAGCCCGAGCGCAAGGATGAGCTGTCCCACTTTGCGGTGGAGGCCAACCTGCTCGATCGCCTGGAGACGCTGTTCCAGGAGTACGGTGACAGCGGCGCCGGGACCTTCCGGCACTATATCCACGCCGAAGACAAGAAGATGATCGAGGCCGGCTACCAGGTCGGCACCTTCACTGAATGGCAGCCGCTGCCCACCGGTACCGACCTGCTGTTCTACGAGGGTCTGCACGGCGGGCTGGTCACCAGTGAGGTGGACATCGCCCGCCACGTCGATCTGCTGGTGGGCGTCGCCCCGACCATGAACCTCGAGTGGATCCAGAAGATCGACCGCGACATGCACGCCCGCGGCTACACCCAGGAAGCGGTCATCGACACCATCCTGGGGCGCATGGATGACTACGTGCGCTACATCCTGCCGCAGTTCTCGCGTACCCATATCAACTTTCAGCGGGTGCCCACGGTCGATACCTCGAACCCCTTCGAGGTCCAGGATATTCCCACCGATGCCGAGTCCTTCGTGGTGATCCGGTTCCGCGATCCGTCCACCGTGGACTTTCCCTACCTGCTGGCGATGATTCAGGACGCCTTCATGAGTCGCCCCCACACCCTGGTGGTGCCCGGCTCTCGTCTATCCTTGGCGATGGAGCTGATCCTCGGTCCGCTGGTGCGTCATCTGCTGGCCCAACGACGTTTTCGTTGAGCCGCCGCACCGTTGATGCCGGCTTCGTCTGACTGACAGGTCGGGATCGACGGCACCGGAGCTGGTGTGGCGAAGCGTTTTGCACCGGCGACGCACACCACGACCGCGGCACAGGTGGCGAGCATCGCCACGCTGATCGACTCGTTCAACAACCAGGCCGCCAGGCCAAGCCCGAGAAACGGCTGCAGCAACTGTAGCTGACCCACCGCGGCCACCCCACCGAGCGCCAGGCCGCGATACCAGAAGATGAAGCCAATCAGCATGCTGAACAGCGATACATAGCCCAGCGACCACCAGGCGGCGCTGCCGATACCCTGCAGTGTCGGCGGTTGCGATGCGACCGCCAGAGGCAGCATCAACGGCAGGGACAGGGTCAGCGCCCAGCAGATCACCCGCCAGCCTTGCAGCCGTCGTGATAGTCGCGCGCCCTCGGCGTAGCCGAGCCCGCAGACGGTCACGGCGGCCAGCATCAACAGATCGCCGGTCAAGGAGGCGCTGCCAGGCTGGCCGAGCGCGAAGCCTGCGACCAGCGCAGCACCGCTCAACGAGCAGGCCCAGAACGCCGGGCGGGGCCTGTCGCCGGTACGCAGCACCCCGAACAGCGCGGTGGCCATCGGCAGCAGGCCGATATAGACCAGCGAGTGCGCTGCGCTGACGTGCTCCAGCGCCATGGCGGTCAGCAGTGGAAACCCCACCACCACGCAGGCGGCAACCAGCCCCAGCGATGCAAGCTCATCGGTCCGCGGCCGGCGTCCCTTCAGGCACGCCAGCAATACCACCGCCACCAGTCCCGCCAGGCTGGCCCTGGCAAAGGTCAGAAACAGCGGATCGAAGGCCCCCACCGCCACCCGGGTGGCGGGCAATGAACCGCTGAAGATGGCCATGCCGAGGGCGCCGCAGGCCCAGCCCCTGCCAAGGTCCGGGCGGTGTGTCGGGTTCAATGGTCGGTGTCGTGAGGGCATCTGCGCGAACTCCGTGGCGGGTCAGTAGCGCCTAGGGTGAAGGGCGTGCGCTGGTGCAGCCAGAGACGGTGCAGTACAGTTTTGACAAACTGTCATGGTGGAGCCTCCAGTACAGATGAAGGCACAGGACATCGATCGTCGGGCGGGCAGCAGCCTGGTCGAGCAGGTGGTAGCGCTGATCCAGCGCCGCATGGCCCAGCGTCAGCTGGCGCCAGGTGCGCGCCTGCCGTCGATTCGCGGCTTGGCTGAATCGCTCGGGGTGTCACGCTCCACCGTGGTCGAGGCCTACGATCGGCTGGTCGCCGAGGGCGCCATCCATTCCCGTCGCGGCGCCGGCTTTTTCGTCGGTGATCGCTTGCCGCCGCTGTCCCTGGCGGAGCTGGCGCCCCGTCGCGAGCGCGAAGTGGACCCGCTGTGGCTGACCCGCCAGGCGCTCGAGAGCGACCATTACCGGCTGAGGCCAGGCTGTGGCTGGCTGCCGGCAGAGTGGATGCCCCACGAGGAGATTCGCCGTGGGCTGAGGCAGTTGGCGAGGCGTTCCGGCGCTGTCGCCAGCCTGACCGACTATGCGTCGCCCCAGGGCCTGCAAGCACTGCGTCAGGTGCTGGCGCATCGCCTTACCGAGCGGGGTGTCGAGGCGGCGCCGTCCCAGATCCTGCTGACCGAGTCCGGCACCCAGGCCATCGATCTGTTGTGTCGGTTTCTGCTCGAGCCGGGCGACCGCGTGCTGGTCGATGACCCCTGCTATTTCAACTTTCATGCCCTGCTGCGTGCCCACCGGGTCAAGGTGGTGGGGGTGCCCTTCAGCCCTGCGGGGCCGGACCTATCGCGCCTTGCCGAGGCCCTCGAGCAGCATCGTCCGCGGCTCTATATCACCAACTCGGGGCTGCATAATCCAACCGGTGCCAGCCTGTCACTGGCGGTGGCCCACCGCGTGCTGCGCCTGGCCGAGCGTCACGACCTGCTGATCATCGAGGACGACATCTTCGCCGACTTCGAGCACCAGGCGTCACCACGCCTGGCGGCGCTGGACGGGCTCGAGCGGGTAATCCAGGTGGGCAGCTTCTCCAAGACCCTGTCGGCCTCGGTGCGCTGTGGCTATATCGCCATCCGCCCCGAGTGGTTCGAGGAGCTGGTCGACCTGAAGCTGGCGACCTCCTTTGGCGCCAGCGCGCTGTCGGCAGAGCTGGTGTTCCAGCTGGTCAGGGAAGGCGCCTATCGACGTCACCTCAACGTGCTCAGGACGCGCCTGGCAGACGCCATGGGACAGGTCATGCCGCGACTGCGCTCGGCGGGCCTGGAGCCCTGGGTGGAGCCCAGTGCGGGGCTCTTTCTGTGGACGCGACTGCCCGCGGGGCTCTGCGCCAAGGACGTGGCCAGAGCGGCGTTGGACGAGGATCTGGTACTGGCGCCTGGGGAGGTGTTCAGCCCGGAAACGGCGAACAGTCACTACCTGCGCTTCAATGTGGCGCAGTCGCTGGATGATGACGTCTTCAGGGCGCTGGACCGGGCCATGGAGCGGGCGGCCCGGGGCGGGGACTGACCTTCGTGGTGCCATGCCAGTCCCGCTCATCCTGGAGGGGGGCTCAGTGGCCGGGAGGCGCCTGCTTGACGGGGGCGTCCTTGGCGGCGCCAGAGCCAACAAAGCGCTGGGCCATGGGCTGGGCGCTGACGCCGTGCAGCACCACCGAGATCATGACCGTCAACACCACGCAGGCGAGGATCTCGTCGCTGCCGGGGATCGGGTACTGATCGTAGATCAGCAGTGCGAACAGGATGCTGGCCAACCCCCGAGGTCCGAACCAGCCGAGGAAGGTCTTTTCATAGGCGGACAAGCCGAGTCCGGTGAGCGATATCCAGATCGGAATCATGCGAATCACCGACAGGTACATCAGCGCCAGAGCAACGGTCTTCCAGGACGCATGCGAGAGGGCCAGCGGCACCATTACCGCACCGAAGATCAGGAAGGTGGCGATGGTCAAGAGCTGGCCCTCGCTCTCCATGAACTCCTCGATGAAGGTGGTGTCATGGCGTAGCTGGTTGCCGAAGGTCAGGCCGCCGAGGAACACCGCGATAAAGCCGTTGCCGCCGACGGTTTCGGCGACCAGATAGATCAGGAAGGCCAGCGCCAGAAACAGGATGCCCTGATAGATGACGGTGACGTAGCCGCGGTCGATGGCGGCGTCGAGCAGGCGGGCAAAGCCCCAGCCGAACAGCACCCCGACCAGCGGCCCGAGGGTCAGTTGCAGCAGGGCGAAGGTCCAGAGGTTGTTCGGGGCGTCGGCGACCTCGGTGCCGGTGGCCGCCACCGCCAGCAGTGCCGAGGCAAGAATCACGGGTACAGCCAGACCATCATTGAGCCCACTTTCGACGTTGATCGACTGGCGGATACGTTCCGGCACGCTGGGACTCGACACCACCGCCTGGCCCAAGGCCGCGTCGGTCGGGGTAAGAATCGCCGCCACCAGCATGGCGGTGCCCCAGGCTGCTTCCGGCGAGACCCACTTGGCCATCAGCGTGCCCAGCAAGACCGTCAGGGGCATGCCGATCAACAGCATGCGCAGCGGAATCGCCAGGTTCTGGCGCAGAGACTTCAGCTTGACCACCGAGGCATCGGCGAACAGCACGATGATCAGGGTGATCTCGGCGATCACCTGGGTCAGCTCCTGCTGCATGTCCATGGGCACCAGGTCCGGCGTCAGCGCGCCCAGCCCCATCCCCGCGGCCATGAACACCATGGGCAGACTGATCAGCGAGGCCGAGATGCGCCGCGACAGCAGGGCAAAGGCGATGATGATCAGAAGGATCAGCAGCAAGGCGGTGTGATGCATGGCAGGCGACACTCCGAAAATGCATGGGAGCTACGGTTGTACCATAGCCGCAATGGCTTGGGGGGGCAGGCGAGCGCGATGACCAGAGGTGCATAACTGGCGGTTTGGGAACGTTGCTCATGGGGCCTGGGTCAGTGATCGGGCGAGTCAGGGGACTGACAGCGGCCCTGTTGGCGGGTAATCTCGAAGACACCGTTTTTTCAGTGTGCCCCGGAGCCTGCCATGGATTGCCTGTTCTGCAAGATCATCAACCGCGAGATTCCCGCCGATATCGTCTACGAGGACGATCAGGTGCTGGCCTTCAACGATATCGATCCCAAGGCCCCGACCCATATGCTGGTCATCCCCAAGAAGCATATTGCCACCCTCAACGACATCACCGAGGAAGACCAGGCACTGGTGGGGCGCCTGCCGCTGACCGCCTCGCGTCTGGCCAAGGACCTCGGGTTTGCCGAAGACGGCTTCAGGGTGGTGATGAATTGCAATGAAGACGGCGGCCAGACGGTCTATCATATTCACATGCACGTGATGGGCGGTCGTCGCTTCACATGGCCGGCTGGCTAGCCGGCGCGCGACGGAGTCTCTTCCGGCAGTTCAAGCGCTCGACGCATCCGTGCATTCTCCGGCGTCGCCTGGTGTCCCCCAGGCGGCGCCGATCGGTTTTTGTTTCTAGGCGCCGCCGAGGGGCTGGTGCCCCATTTGAAAAGCCGGCGCTTGAGTGCCGCCGACGCTTGCGTAGAATAATCCCTTGATGCGAACGTTCATCGTTTCGCCCATGTTCGCTGGCTCACTTAGTCGTACAAGGATCGCGCCATGTCCCGCTCTCTCAGCCCCGCCGATCGGGCCATCCATCAGTTCGACAATGTATTGCGCACCCTGGTGCCGGGGGCGGCGCGGGCATCTCGGCCGACGCCCGCGGTCGATACGATCCATGACGGCGAAATGAGCCCGGATGAGCGCCATCACGCGGCCGGCCTGATGCGCATCAACCACACCGGAGAGGTATGCGCCCAGGCGCTGTACCAGGGCCAGGGCCTGACCGCCAAATTGCCGGAGGTGCGCGGCCAGATGGAGGAAGCCGCCCAGGAAGAGATCGATCACCTTGCCTGGTGCGAGGACCGGCTCAGGGAGTTGAATGCGCCGACCAGTCGACTCAATCCGCTGTTCTATGTGGCGTCCTTCGGCATGGGGGCGCTGGCGGGGGCGGTTGGCGATCGTGTCAGCCTGGGCTTTGTCGCCGCCACCGAGGAGCAGGTGGGCAAGCATCTGGACGAGCACCTCGAGACCTTGCCCGAAGGGGACAAGCGCTCCCGGGCGGTGCTCAGGCAGATGGCCATCGACGAGGCCCACCACGCTCAGCAGGCGCTGGAGGCTGGTGGCGCCAGGTTCCCTGGCCCGGTCAAGGCCGGCATGACGCTGATGTCCAGGGTGATGACCAAGAGCGTCTACCGCATCTGATCCTGTGCCGGTGGCCAGCGCCTGATGCTGCGATGGCCTCGCCCTCACGCAAAAGCCCCTGCCGATCGGCAGGGGCTTTTGCGTGAGGGTGGCTGTCGATCCGAGGCGCTCGCTGCTGCGCGGCGCTCGAAGCGGCCTCAGGATTCGACGATGGTGTAGGAATGGGTGACCTCGACGCCGCCCTTGGCCAGCATGATGGAGGCGCTGCAGTACTTGTCGGCGGAGAGTTCCACCGCGCGCTGGACCTGCTTTTCCTTGAGCCCCTTGCCGGTGACGGTGAAGTGCACGTGGATCCTGGTAAACACCGACGGCACGCTGTCGGCGCGTTCGGCCTCGATGTCGGCGACGCAGTCTTCCACCGGGGCGCGGGACTTCTCGAGGATCTCCAGCACGTCGAAGGAGGTGCAGGCGCCCATGCCCATCAGCAGCATCTCCATCGGGCGCGGCCCGGTGTTGCGGCCACCGTGATCGGGGGGGCCGTCGATGACCACGGCGTGGCCACTACCGGATTCGGCCACGAACTGACGGCCGTCGGTCCATTTGACGCTGGCTTTCATGGGGATTCCTTCTTTTTCTGCGATAGTGATGTCGATGTTTTTTGATGCGGTCTGCAAGATGCGGTCTGCAGGATGCAGCCGGACTCGATCAGCGTTCGCCAGGAGCGCCGCCGAGTCGGTGATTCAACGCCTCGAGGCGCTCGGGCGTACCCACGTCGACCCAGTCTCCCCGATGGTGGGTGCCGGCGACGAGGTCGCGGGCCATGGCCTCGCGAAGCAGTGGAGCGACAGGATAGCAGGGAGCGGGCAGGTCATTCACCAGACGCGGGTCGATCAGCGCTATCCCCGAGTAGGTCAACTTTGGCGAGCCGTCGCTCGAAACTCTGCCGCCGGCCGCCAGGTGGAAGTCGCCGTCCGGGTTGTGGACGGGGTTGTCGACCAGCACCAGATGGGCCAGATCGCCCTCCAGAGAGGGCAGGGCGCTGGGGTCGATGTCGCAGAAGGCATCGGCGCTGACCAGCACGAAGGGCTCCTCGCCGAGCAGTGGGCGAGCCTTGGCGATACCGCCGGCGGTCTCCAGCGGCTCGTCCTCGCGACTGTAGGCAATCGATACCCCGTAGCGTTCACCGTCGCCCAGGGTCTCGATAATCTGGTCGGCACGGTAGCTGACGTTGATCACCACCTGTTCGATACCGCAGCCGGCCAGGCGCCTGAGGTGGTGGCCAATCAGCGGTTCGCCGGCCACCGGCAACAGGGGTTTGGGGCAGTGGTCGGTCAGCGGCCGCATGCGTTTGCCGAGACCGGCGGCCAGGATCATGGCTTTCATGGGCGCACCTCTGCGACGCGGGCTTCGATCAGCGGGCGCAGGCTGTCTTCGACCCAGGCGCTGAAGTCGGCGTGTCCCGCGAGGCCCTCCAGCCCCTCGAGGCTGTCCTGAAGATGGGCAAGAAAGTGAGGTAGACGCGCCAGGTAGCCGTCGCGCTGGTCGCGCAGGGTCAGGCGACAGAAGATGCCGAGCACCTTGAGCGCACGCTGGGCAGCCATGGCATTGACCCAGCGCAGGAAACTGTCGCTATCTACCGAGTCAGACAGGCGCCCGTCGGCTATCGCGCGCTGGCGGAAAGCCTCGCTCCAGGCCGCCCGGGTGGCCGCATCGAAGCGCCGATAGCGCCCGTGCAACAGCGAGATCAGGTCATAGGTGATGGGGCCTGCCAGGGCGTCCTGGAAGTCGATCAACCACAGTTCGGCGGCGTGACGCATCAGGTTCATGGCATCGAAGTCGCGGTGCACGGTGACCACCGGCTGGGCCAGCGCCTGTTCGATCAGCGCCTGGCGCAGCGCAGGCCAGCCGGGAGGCTGGCCATCCAACTCCAGCCACTGGGCGAGGCACCAGTCGGGGAACAGGTCCAGCTCCCGGGCCAGCGTTACGGCGTCGTAGGGCGGCAGGCTATCGCTCGGAGCCTTCCGCTGAAGCTCCTCGAGCAGCGCGATGGCGGCGTCGAAATGGGCGTGGGTGGTGGCCTCGTCGGCACCGTCGAGGGCCAGGTGCAGCGGCTCGTCGCCGAGGTCCTCAAGCTCCACGAAGCCCTGGTCGGCGTCCACGGCATAGACCCGGGGTACCGGCAGGCCCGCTGCGTGCCAGTCACGGGCGATGGCGACGAAGGGGCCGACGTCCTCCTGGGGGGGTGGGGCGTCCATCAGCATGCGGGTCTCCCCACTTTCCAGGGTGAGGCGGTAGTAACGCCTGAAGCTGGCGTCGCCGGCGGCCAGCACGAGATCGCTCGAGCCCTCGATGGACGGGTGCTGTGCCTGTGCCCAAAGGCGCAGTTGCTCGAGTCGGCGGGGGCTTTCAGCCTGGGACATCGGGGGGAAAACTCCTGGTGGCGGCAGGGCGAAGGATGCCAATGTCGGTTGACGCTCCGTTGGCCTCACCGCATGCTGTGCATGGATCAAGGGCGGCCGTGGCGCGAATCTCGTTGGAACAGATCGGCGTTACAGGTCGGCCGCGGCCTGTATAATACCGATTCACCCCGTCGAGGACAGCGTGCAACATGGCCAAGCGATACGCATGGACGGCCCTGGCGGGCCTCGCCACCACCAGTCTGGTGTCGTCCCCCCTGTGGGCGGCCCCACCTGAACCCCTGCCGGCAAGCCAGATGGATTGGCAGCCCTGGGGCGATGACCGTCCCGCCGGGACGGTGTGCCGAGGCTACTACGTTCAGCCCGAATACCGCCTTCCTGCGCCGGCCATCGATGGCCAGGTCAACAGCGAATCCAACACCGCCAACTACGGCACCGACGGTGACACCGTGCTCGACGGTGAAGTGGTGCTGCGCAAGGGCGATACCCAGCTCGAGGCAACCCGGGTGCAGGTACCACCGGAGCGTGACCTGGCCAACGCCAGTGGTCCCCTGACCCTGCGCGACAAGGGCCTGCTGGTGCGCGGTGACAGCGCCGAGGTGTCGCTGAACAGCGACCAGGCCACCATCGATTCGGCCCACTACGTGGCCCACGAGTCGCGCCTGCGCGGCGATGCCATCCAGCTCGAGCGAGTCAGTGACAACGTCTTTCGTCTGCGCGAGGCCAGCTTCACCACCTGTGAGCCTGGCGACAGCACCTGGCGCCTGATCGGCAACGATATTCTGCTGGATCGCAATCAGGGCTACGGTACCGCCAAGCATGCCCGCCTGGAGGTAGGCGATGTGCCGGTGTTCTACTGGCCCTGGGTGCGCTTTCCCATCGACGAGCGGCGCCAGACAGGCTTCCTGTGGCCGACCATCGGCGTCTCCGACGGTGGTGTCGACTACGCACAGCCCTTCTATCTGAATCTGGCGCCCAACTATGACGCCACCATCACCCCGCGCTGGATCGACGACAGCGGGTTACTGATGGGGGCGGAGTTCCGTTACCTGTTTCCCACCGATCAGGGCACTCTGGAAGGCGCCTACATCGGTGACGACGAGTCCGCCGGAGATGACGACTCCACCACCGAGCTCGAGAACGGCGACGAACGCTGGTACTTCGACTACAGCCATTACGGGCGCTTCAGCTCGCGCGTTCCCTACCGGCTGCGCTATGGCGCCGCCAGTGACGGCCGCTATTTCGATGACTTCGGGCGTACCTTTGGTGAGACCGATACCAGCAACATGGCGCGTCTGGCCCAGATCGACTACCTCGGCGACACCTGGAACCTCCAGGCCAAGGCCCAGGGCTATCAGCTGCTGGACGATCCGGTCGACGAAGGCGACAAGCCCTTCTACCGGCTGCCGAGCCTGACCGCCAACGGCCGCTGGTCCCAGGACCTCGGCTTCTATCAGGAGTGGAACTCCAACGCCACCTACTTCTGGCGCGATATCGAGGGCGACGAGAACGGCTTCTACGACTACGAGGATACCCAGCGCCGCATCCCGCTCAGGGAAGACGTCAAGGGCGCCCGCCTGGATCTGGCGCCGGCGGTGGGCTACCGCTTCGAGCCGAGCTGGGGCTTCTTCGAACCCCGCGTGGCGCTGCAGCACACGAGCTATGACCTCGACTATGACGAGCGCATCACCGACAACAGCGAGAGCCCGACGCTGACCGCACCGGTGACCACCATCGACGCCGGGCTGATCTTCGAGCGCGACTTCGCCTTTGGCGGTGACGACTGGCGCCAGACCCTCGAGCCACGCCTCAACTACGCCTACGTACCGGAGCGCGACCAGAGCGACTTCCCCGACTTCGACACCGAGGAACTGGCGTTCTCGTGGGGCCAGCTGTGGTCGCCGTACCGCTTCTCCGGCGGCGATCGTCTGGGTGACCTGAACCGTTTGTCCTACGGCGTGGAAAGCCGCTTCCTCGAAGACCAGAGCGGCCGCGAGCGGTTGTCTGTCGGGGTCGGGCAGTCGGCCTACTTCGAGGACCGCAATATCGATATGGCCGGTGATCCCGACACCTTGCCCGGTGATGAGGAGTCGTTCGACTACTACGAAGCCACCCGCGATCGTTCGCCCTGGGTGACCCGAATCAACTGGCAGATCACCGACAACTGGAGCACCCGCTGGCAGTGGCTCTACGACGACGAGGAGAGTCGCACCGAGAGCACCGGCCTTGGCGTGCAGTACCGTGCTGACGCCGGTCACGTGCTCAACCTCGGCTACCGCTGGGAGATCGAAGGCTTCGACAACGCCGACGATGACGATGACGTTCGCAACTACAACCGCGAAGAGTACGACATGTCCTTCGCCTACAAGGCGACGGATCGTTTCGACGTCATCGGCCGGGTGCTCTACGACAACACCAACGACCGTGCCCTCGACCAGATGGCGGGTGTGCAGTGGAACGACTGCTGTTATGGTGTGCAGGTCGTGTGGCGCGAGTGGATCGAAGACGAGGACACCGCCAACAACATCGAGGACGACACCACGGATCGCGGGCTCTTCCTGCGCTTTGTGCTCAAGGGCTTCGGTGGCATCGGTGGCGACGCGGACACCTACTTCCAGTCTGCGGTGCCCGGTTACCGTCCCGGCCTGAACTAAATACCCTGGCGTATCCCCAACGGCGAGCACGAGACGTGCTCGCCGCATCGAATCTGAGTGAACGAGGAAGCATGACTATGCGTAGCCGACCCCTTGCCGCCCTGGCGATGGCCGCCTGTCTGGCACTGACTACCGTGGCGGCCCACGCCCAGGACGGTTACCGCCAGCCGCTGGATCGGATCGTCGCCGTGGTCAACGAGGACGCCATCATGGCCTCCCAGCTCGATGACCGTGTCGAGCAGGCCATGGCCAGACTGCGCGCCAGCGACATGGACACTCCTCCGGAGCAGGCCCTGCGTGAGCAGATTCTGGACCGCATGATCGTCGAGGAGATCGAGGTGCAGATGGCCGAGCGCATGAACCTGAGCGTCGACGATACCGAGCTCAATCGTCAGGTGCGCGCCGTGGCCAACCAGAACGGTGTCAGCCTGGAGCAGTTCGCCGATCGGCTCGAGTCCCAGGGCATGAGCCTGTCCCAGGTGCGTGATCAGATCCGTCGCGAGATGCTGATCATGAAGGTCCAGCAGGCCCAGGTGTCCAGCCGGATCAACATCTCCGAGTCCGAGGTCGAGCGCTATCTGCAGCAGCAAGGCGTCGGCACCAGCCGCGAGGAGGCGCGCCAGGCGATCTTCCAGCGCAAGGCCGGCGATGAACTCGAGAAGTGGGTTCAGGAAATTCGCGGCGAGGCCTTCGTCGAGAAGCGCCTGAACCAGGGCTGATGTCGCAGCGGATGAAGGCGCCGATCGTGGTGACCACCGGCGAACCCGCCGGTATCGGTCCCGAGCTTGCCCTGATGCTGGCTGCGCGCCACGTCACCGACTGGGTCGCCATTGGCGACCCAGAGCTGTTGAGGGCTCGCGCCCTGGCGCTCGGACTGGATGTCGAGGTGGTAATAGTGGCACCGGGCGAGGCGCATCCGGGGCCGCGCCGGCAGCGTCTGGCGGTGTGGCCGGTCGCGCTCAAGGAGGCCAGCGAGCCTGGCGTGCTGTCGACGGCCAACGCCGACTATGTGCTCGAGACCCTGGATATGGCGGTGGCCCAGTGCCTGGCAGGCAAGGCCTCGGCGATGGTCACGGCGCCGCTGCACAAGGGGGTGATCCGCGATGCGGGCCATCACCACTTCACCGGCCACACCGAGTACCTGCGCGATGCCTGCGGGGTCGAGGAGGTGGTCATGATGCTGGCCACCGACAGCGCCCTGCACGGGCGCGTCGTCTCGGCCGACGCCACCACTGATCCATTGCGTTCGATACCGCTGCGGGTGGCCCTGGCGACCACCCACCTGCCGCTGCGCGAGGTGGCCGATGCGCTGTCTCAAAAGGGGCTCGAGCGAGTGCTGCGTATTCTGGCCCGGGACCTGACAGACTTCTTTGGCGTTGTCTCTCCGCGGATCGCCGTGTGCGGTCTGAATCCCCACGCCGGCGAGGATGGGCATCTCGGGCGCGAAGAGATCGAGATCATCACCCCGGTGCTCGAACGGCTACGTGAAGAAGGACTGGCCCTTGACGGGCCGCTGCCGGCGGATACCCTGTTCACCCCGCGCCATCTCGACGGCGTCGACGCGGTGCTGGCGATGTATCATGACCAGGGTCTGCCGGTGCTCAAGTACTCGGGATTCGGCCAGGCCGCCAACATCACATTAGGGCTGCCGCTGGCACGGACCTCGGTGGACCACGGCACCGCCCTGGACCTGGCCGGGCATGGCACCGCCAGTCCCGATAGCCTGGCGGTGGCGATTGCCCTCGCCGAGGATATGGGCACCCGGGTGGCCGAGCGCTGAAGGTCCGTCACCCCAACCCTCGTTTTGCAAAGGATTCAAGCATGTCATCCCGCCCCACGGCGCACCGGGCCCGCAAGCGCTTCGGTCAGAACTTCTTGCGTGATCCCGGCGTCATCTCGCGCATCGTGCGTTCCATCGGGGCGCGCCCCGGCGACCGTATGGTCGAGATCGGCCCTGGCCAGGGGGCGCTGACCGAACCACTGCTCGATGCCACCGACGGTGATCTCGAGGTCATCGAGCTGGACCGGGACCTGATTCCGGGGCTGCGGGTGCAATTCTTCAATCACCCGAACTTCGTCATCCACGAAGGCGATGCGCTCAAGATGGACTTCGTTGCGCTACGCGGCGAGGGCCAGCCACTCAGGGTCGTCGGCAACCTTCCCTACAACATCTCGACCCCGCTGATCTCGCACCTGCTCAGGGCCGGCGACGCCATCCAGGACATGCACTTCATGCTGCAGAAGGAGGTGGTGGATCGTCTTGCGGCGCCACCGGGCGGAGGTGATCGTGGGCGGCTGTCGGTGCTGGCGCAGTACTTCTGCGACGTCGATTCGCTGTTCGTGGTACCGCCGGAGGCCTTCGTGCCGCGTCCCAAGGTGGACTCGGCCATCGTCAGGCTGACCCCGCGTGAGCGACCCCAGGGGCGGGCCAAGGACGAGACGTTGCTGTTCGACGTGGTGCGCGAGGCCTTCGGTCAGCGGCGCAAGACGCTGCGCAACAATCTTAAGGGACGCATCGACGGTGACGCCCTCGAGGCCCTCGGTATCGATCCGAGCCGGCGGCCCCAGACGCTGGAGGTGGAAGAGTTCGTGTCCATCGCCAACGCCTTGAGTGCAGAGGAGAATCCGTCATGAGCGAGATGCCTGACGTAAGGGTCGATGTGGAGCCCGCCTATCGTGAAGATGAATCTTCGCCGATGGAGAACCGCTTCGTATTCAGCTACACGGTGACGGTGCACAATCATTCGCCGGGGAATATTCAGTTGATGGCGCGTTTCTGGAAGATCACCCAGACCAGCGGGCAGGTCCAGGAGGTTCGCGGCAAGGGGGTGGTCGGCAAGCAGCCGATGATAGGCCCCGGTCAGACCTTCCAGTACACCAGTCGTGCCATTCTCGACGGGCCGGTAGGGTTCATGGAAGGGGCCTACACCTGCGTGGACACCGCCAGCCAGCGTCCCTTCGAGGTGCCGATCACGGTGTTTCGCCTGGCCACACCCAACCAGATTCACTGATCTGGCGAATCGAACGCCCTTCAAGAGCCCCGAGATCCTATGAAACGCTACGCTATCGGTGACCTTCAAGGCTGTCACGAGGAATTCATCGCCCTGCTCGAGGCGCTCGACTTCGATCCACGTCGGGATCAGTTGTGGCTGGCCGGAGATCTGGTCAACCGCGGGCCGGGGTCGCTGGCCTGCCTGCGCGAAGTGATGGCGCTGGGGGAGGCGGCCAGGGTGGTGCTAGGCAACCACGACCTGCATTTGCTGGCGGTGGCGCGAGGTGGCGCCGCGACCAAGCGCAAGGACACCATCGACGATATTCTAGAGGCCGAGGATCGCGAGACCCTGCTCGACTGGCTCCAGGCCAGGCCGCTGCTGGTGCGCGATGGCAATACCCTGATGACCCACGCCGGCCTGCCGCCCCAGTGGGGGCTGGATCAGGCCGAGTCGCTGGCCGGTGAGGTCGAGTGGATGCTGACCGGCGAGCGTGCCGGCGATTTTCTCACGCGCATGTACGGCAATCGTCCGCGCCGCTTCAAGCCGCACCAGGAAGGGGTCGACCGCCTGCGGGCCATCGTCAACACCCTGACCCGTATGCGCTTCATCGACGCCGAGGGGCGCCTGGATTTCGACGCCAAGGAAGGCCTGGACAGTGCGCCGGATGGCTTCGCTCCCTGGTTTCAGTACCCTCGCCAGGATGATCCCTGGCTGCTGTTCGGCCACTGGGCCGCGCTCAACGGCGAGGCCATCGGCAGTCGGGTTCGCGCCGAGGCGCTGGATACCGGCTGCGTCTGGGGCGGCAGTCTGACCGCGCTGGACCTGGACAGCGGCGAGCGCATCAGCGTGCCCAGTCGGCAGTTTGCGTAACGCCGCAGGCCACTCGCCGAGACCCGCTTCCCCGTGCCCGACCCTTCCCTTTATCAAGGAGTCCATATGACGTCCGCCGCCTTCGAACATCTGGATATCGAGCGCCTGAGCCAGTGGCTCGATGAGCAAGGCGAGCTGTGTCTCGTCGATATTCGCGATCCCGGCAGCTACGCCCAGGGCCACATTCCCGGCAGCCGCCATCTGGACAACCACAGCGTAGGGCCGTTGGTCGAACAGACGCCGAAGGATAGACCCCTGGTAGTGGTGTGCTATCACGGCCATTCCAGCCAGCAGGCGGCAAGCTGGCTCAGCGCCCAGGGCTTCGAGCGCGTCTACAGCCTCGATGGTGGCTTTACCGAGTGGCAGCATCGCCTGCCCGAACGGGTGAGCCGGACGGCGTCATGACCCAGGAACGCGAGCAGCGTCAGGGCGACGAGCCTTGTGCGGGGCTGGAGGTCTATCGGGTGGGTGGCGCGGTACGCGACGCGCTGCTTGGCTGGCCGGTGAAGGACACCGACTGGGTGGTGGTCGGTGCCACCCCCGAGGCCATGCGCCAGCGTGGTTTTCGCCCGGTGGGGCGCGACTTTCCGGTATTTCTGCACCCCGAGACCCACGAAGAGTACGCCCTGGCGCGGACCGAGCGAAAGTCCGGTCACGGCTATACCGGCTTTGTGGTGCACGCCAGCCCCGAGGTGACCCTGGAGGAAGACCTGGCCCGCCGCGATCTGACCATCAACGCCATGGCCGAGTCACTCGACGGCGCGCTGGTGGATCCCTTCGATGGCCGTCGAGACCTCGATGATCGACTGCTGCGCCACGTCAGCCCGGCCTTCGTCGAGGATCCCTTGAGGGTGCTGCGTACCGCCCGCTTTCTGGCCCGTTATGCAGGTCTTGGCTTTCGCATCGCCGAACCGACCCAGGCGCTGATGCGCCAACTGGCCGACAGCGGTGAGCTCGACCATCTGGTGGCCGAGCGGGTCTGGGTGGAGACCGAGAAAGCGCTCGGCGAGCCCGAGCCGCGGCATTACTTCGATGCCCTGGCCGCCTGCGGTGCACTTGAGCGGCTGATGCCGGCGCTGAACGAGGCGGGCGGTGATGCCCTGGAGCGTGCGCTTGTGCGGATGACGAGATTGCCAGAGGCGTTGTCCGGTTCGCCCTGTTGGCGCTGGGGGCGACTGGTGGAGGCACTGAGTGCGCCCGCACGCAAGGCCCTGGAGGAGCGCCTCAAGCTACCCAACGACTATCGTGACGCAGGGCATCAGTTAGCGTCGACCCGACAGCTGGCGTCGTCGCTTGCTCAGGACGGTGATCGCTCGGCGCCGTTGATCGCCATGGACTGGCTCGATGGCATCGACGCCTGGCGCCGCGGTGAGCGGGTGGCGCCGCTGCTGGCGGTGCTGGCACTTAGGCGTCCCGGGGACGCCGAACGGTTGGCGCTGGGCTATCGTACGGCGCTGGCGCTCTCGCCCAGAGACCTGCTCGATGAGGGCTTCAAGGGTGCGGCGCTGGGTCAGGAGCTACGACACAGGCGGCTTGCCGTCCTGGAAGACGCCTGGCGCTAGCGGGCTTGCGGGGCTACTGCTCGAGAGTCCCCTCGAGTGCTGCGCGTGAAGGCAGCGCCCGATCCCCCCAGTGGAACTCGATGGGCCACAACGGCTGGTCGTCCGCGTCGAAGGCCTGCCAGATCTCCTGATAGCAGCGCCCGTCGAGGGGGTGGCGGTGCTCCGGCAGCAGCTCGGCCATGGGCCAGAGCACGAAGGCGTGGTGCAGGATTTCGCCTCGCGGCAGGCTGACGCCGTCGATGTCGCCTACCTGCTCGCCGACGGTGAGGATGTCCACGTCGAGGGTGCGAGGGCTGAACTTGGGGCTGTCCTTGCGTCGACCATTGGCGGCCTCGAGACGTTTGCACCAGGCCTGCAGTTCGCCAACGGACCAGTCGCTGTAGAGGGCGACCACCAGGTTGTAGAAGTTGCGACCGTCTTCGAAGCCGACCGGCTTGCTTTCGTAGACCCGCGAGATGGCAAGCTCGCCAAAGGTCTCCGACAGGGCGTCCAGGCAGACGCGAATATGCTGGTCGCGCTCGATATTGCTGCCAAGACTCAGGGTTACCAGCGCCATCAGTGGCCCCCGGGGCGCTGACCGCGCTCGATGCTGACGCCTACGGCGCGGGCGTTGGCCACCGCCCCGGGCTTGCGGAGGGTCATCTTCAGCCAGGGCACGCCGAACTCCTCCTGCAATAGTTCCGCCAGCCGCTCGGCGAAGGTTTCCACCAACTCGAAGCTGTGTTCTTCGGCGAAGACCCCGATGCGACGGCTGATGGCGTCATAGTCGAGGGTCTGGCTCAGGTCATCGTCTTGCGCTGCAGCGCGGATGTCGGTGGCCAGCACCAGGTCCAGCGTCAGGCGCTGGGTGATGCTGCGCTCCCAGTCATAGACGCCGATGACGGTATCCAGTTCAAGGCCTTCGATCAGTACCTGATCCATCGGTGATCCCCGGTGATTGTCCTCCCGGCCGCTAAGCAAGAACCGGGAAAAGCAGGTGTGACAAGGCGCCCGATTGTACTTGAGCCGCCCCCCGGGAAACAGGCCGCGGGTGACTCGCGAGTGCTCGTACTGGCAAACTACGACGGAATGCCCTTGAGTGTGGCATCTTTCGCCAGCACCGGTTGCGTCGGGTCAGGAGTCGCCATGGGTTCATCGTTGGAAGTGATACTGCCCTTGACCGCTCTTGCCTACCTGAGCGGCACCTGGCTGGGCGCCATCAGCGTCTGCCGCTGGGCCGGGCGCCCGGATCCGCGGCTCAGCGGCTCCTGCAATCCCGGCTTCTCCAATGTGCTTCGCCAGCACGGCGTGCCGCTGGCGCTGGCGACGCTGGCGATCGACGCCCTGAAAAGCTGGCCGGTGCTGCTGCTCGGCCTGTGGCTCGAACTGCCGCCCTGGGGGCTAGGCCTGGTGGGGCTCGGTGTGCTGCTGGGCCACTGCTACCCGGCGTGGTATCGCTTCCGTGGTGGCAAGGCGGTGGCCAGCGCCTTCGGCGTGATGCTGTTGTTGACCCCTGGGGTAGCCCTGGTCAGCGCCGTGATCTGGGCGCTGCTTGCCTGGTGGGCGCACACCGCGGCGGTGGCCTCATTGACCAGCGCCACCCTGGCCCCGCTGCTGAGCCTGTGGCTGGCGCCGGACTTTGTCTGGGTAGTGCTGGTGTTCGCCGGTCTTGTGGTGGCCCGCCACGCCATCAATATCGGCCGGTTGCGCCAGGGCAAGGAGCCCCACCTGTAAAGCGACCGGCTCGATGGGGCAGGCTGGGCTCCTGGGCGTATAGAGAGCGCAATCATGGCCCTTTCTTCTTGCTAGTCGACTACGGCGCGCTGAGTTGATCCATCGGCCAGCGCGGCACCGCCTTCATCTGACCCACGGTATCCTTTTCTCCTGCGATCAAACGCTGGGCTCCCGCATAAGCGATCATGGCGCCGTTGTCGGTGCAGAAGCGGCCGCGAGGGTAGTAGGCGCGAGCCCCCTGTTTTCGCGTCGCTTCTTCCAGCTTGGCGCGCAGGCGCACATTGGCACTGACACCGCCGGCCACCACCAGGCGGGTGAGCCCGGTCTGCTTGAGGGCCCGACGGCACTTGATCGCCAGGGTGTCGGCGACGGCCTCCTCGAAGGCTCTGGCGACGTCGGCGCGGGCCTGGTCGTCGAGCTGGCCAGCCTGTTCTAACTGACGAATGGCGGTCAGGGTGTGGGTCTTGAGCCCCGAAAAGCTGAAGTCGAGACCCGGGCGATCGGTCATCGGCCGGGGGAAGCGGAAGCGGCCCGGGTCGCCGCCCTCGGCCAGGGCAGCTACCCGCGGGCCGCCGGGGTAATCGAGGTCCAGCATCTTGGCAGCCTTGTCGAAGGCTTCACCGGCGGCATCGTCCACCGATTCGCCCAGCAGTTGATAGCACCCGATGCCGTCAACCTGGACCAGCTGGGTGTGGCCGCCCGAGACCAGCAATGCCACGAAGGGAAAGGCCGGAGGCTCGTCCTCGAGCATGGGAGCGAGCAGGTGTCCTTCCATATGGTGAACGCCGAGCACCGGAATGCCGAGTGCGCGGGCCATGCCGTGGGCGGTGCTGGCGCCGACCATCAGCGCGCCGACCAGCCCGGGGCCTGCCGTGTAGGCGATGGCGTCCAGCTGGGTGCGTTCGAGCTGTGCTCCAGAGAGCACCTGGTCGATCAACGGCAGCAGGCGCCGGGTATGGTCGCGAGAGGCGAGTTCCGGCACCACACCGCCGTAGTCCGCGTGCATCGCCACCTGGCTATGCAACGCATCGGCCAGCAAGCCGCGGTCGGTGTCGTAAATGGCGACGCCGGTCTCGTCGCAGGAGGTTTCGATGCCTAGTACGCGCATGGATCGGGCTCGGGAAACGGTGAAAGGGGGGAGTATTCTACGCCGATTTGGCTTCCGCTGCATAAGCGACGGGCTCCCTTTCGGCGGCCGCGGCGCGCCTTGTGGCAGGCAAGCAGCGCTGGCGGCGGGTACAGATTGAAGGGTGAGCGAGACGAAAGCATTTGCAAGAAAGCGGGATGGTCACTAAAATACTGTCCGCTGCAAGACTGGGTCGTGCATCCAGGGCTCGCTTCCCCCGTCTCTGTTCCGTTTCAGGTCATGCCCGCAGGGTTCCTGCGCTGAGCTGTTGTCAGCTCAAGGGTTGGCCGGACAAGGAGTGGTGCGGGGTATTGGCCTTGAAGGTGTGCGTACAAACCGAACTCAAGTTACCCAAGGTAGGTGAGTGCTTAATGCCTTCTGTCAAAGTACGTGATAACGAGCCGTTTGACGTCGCTCTGCGTCGCTTCAAGCGTTCCTGTGAAAAAGCCGGCGTTCTGTCCGAGGTTCGTCGTCGTGAGCAGTACGAGAAGCCGACTGCCGAGCGCAAGCGCAAGGCTGCTGCCGCTGTCAAGCGTCACGCCAAGAAGCTCCAGCGCGAGCGCAAGCGTTTCGAACGGCTCTATTGATCCGTACTTGAGTCGAGCGCGGTCCGCCGCCCTCGGTTCAGGAGGACGCCAAGCGGCCGCCATTGAGGTGGCCGCTTGTTTTTCTGACGTTTGTCGCCGACTCCCGCTTCGCTTCTCTTGCTCCTGCTAGTGCATTGTCTAGCGCGTTTCAGTCTAGACTAGCGCGCTTCAGTCGAGAGAGCTCCTGTCGAGCAGAATATGGCCGGTCAGATTCCCCAGCGTTTCATCGATGATCTCCTTGCCCGCGTCGACGTGGTCGAAGTGGTGGGAGAGCGCGTCAAGCTGAAAAAGGCCGGGCGCAACCATTCCGGTCTGTGCCCCTTCCACCAGGAAAAGAGCCCGTCTTTCACGGTCAGTGCGGACAAGCAGTTCTATCACTGCTTCGGCTGCGGCGCCCACGGCAACGCCCTGCGCTTTCTGATGGAGTACGACAAGCTGCGGTTTCCCGAAGCGGTGGAGCAGCTGGCCTCGCGGATGGGAATGGAAGTGCCGAGGGAAGGGGCGGACGACCCTCGCGCCCAGGCCCGCGAGAAGAAGCGCAAGGAAGGCGTCAACCTGCTGGAAATGTCGGCCAGCTATTTTCGCGAGCGGCTCAAGATGCCGGAAGGCAAGGCGGCGCGCGAATACCTCGAGGGCCGAGGGCTGTCCGATGAGGTGCGCGAGACCTTCGGCATCGGTTACGCGCCGGCCCAGTGGGAGGCGCTGAAGCGACACCTGGGCAGCCAGGGCGTCGATGAGTCGGTGCAGATCGAGTACGGCCTGCTGGTGCATCACGAGGACAGTGGCCGCAGCTACGACCGCTTCCGCGACCGGGTCGTCTTTCCGATCCGCGATATTCGTGGCAGGACGCTTGGCTTCGGCGGCCGAGTGATGGGCGACGCCAAGCCCAAGTACCTGAACTCGCCCGAGACGCCGGTGTTCCACAAGGGGCGCGAGCTCTACGGCCTCTATGAGGCACGTCAGGCCAATCATCGCCTGGAACGCCTGCTGATCGTCGAGGGCTACATGGACGTGGTGGCGCTGGCCCAGTTCGGCATTCGCAACGCGGTGGCGACGCTTGGCACCGCCACCACCGCCGATCACCTGCGTCGGCTGTTCCGTCTGGTCAGCGAAGTAGTGTTCTGCTTCGACGGCGACAAGGCGGGACGTCAGGCGGCAGCGCGGGCGCTGGAAACGGTGCTGCCGGAGATGATCGATGGTCGCCAGGCACGCTTCCTGTTCCTGCCGGAGGGAGAGGATCCCGACTCCCTGGTGCGCAAGGAGGGAACCGAGGCCTTCGAGGATCGGGTGACGTGCGCAAGCCCTCTGTCGGAGTTTCTGTTCGAGCACGCCGCCCAGGGGCGCGATCTGGCCCAGCTTGAATCGCGAGAGCGCTACGCCAGTCAGGTGCTGGCAGCGATCGAGAAGCTGCCCCAGGGGGTACTCAAGTCGCTGATGCTGACCGAGCTCTCACGTCGCACCGGGGTCGAGCAGTCGCGCTTCGAGGCGCTGCTGGCGCCGGCGCCCGAGGACAACGACGTCGCGCCGGTCGATGAGTTTTTCGAACCCGTTGTCGAGGACGGCGAGCCGGCTCCACGGCCGCGCCGTTCCGGGGGCGCCCTTGGCCTGATGGCGCGAACCCTGCAATTGCTGGTTCACGAGCCCAGGCTGGTGGAGCGCTTGCCCGAATCGCTGGACTGGTGCGGGGGGCAGGATGAGGACGCCCGGTTGTGCCGGGAGGTCATTACCTTGCTTCGTGCTGGCGGCTATTCAAGCGCTCAGGTGCTGCTGATGCACTTCCACGGTAGCGAGGACGGTGAGCGGCTGGCGGCGCTGGCGCGACGGGAGTTGTTGATCCCGGTGGCAGCCAGGGCGGCGGAGCTCGATGGTCTGGTGAGCTATTTTCAGAGAGCCAGTCAGACCCCGTCCCGGCAGGAAGAGATCGACGCCTTGCTGAGGCGGCAACAGTCCGGCGAGCGGTTGTCGAGTGAAGAACGCGGGCGCTTGATGGAGTTGCTGGCGGCGGGGCGCTAGGTCGCTTGCGGCAGGGCGCGAGCGCTGTCACGACGGCAGGTTCGGCTACCACCAATGGTAAGAACCTGTGAGCGATCGACGACAAATATGAGGTATGGATGCGGGTAGGGTTGAATTTTGTCCTACCATCACCATCTAAGGGATACGGCGCTGACAAGTGGCGCAACCAGATAAACTAACACACCTGAGACATCGCGCAAACACTCCAGACTGGCAGAAGTGGCCCCAAAACCGCTATACTGTCCGGCTTACCGAGTTTCTCCACCTTAGCGCTTCAGGTGCTTCATTCTTCTTCGTCGAGATAGGGTTTCTATGGCTGGAAATGCGCAGCAGCAGTCACGTCTGAAGGAGTTGATCGCGCGCGGCAAGGAACAGGGCTTCCTGACCTATGCCGAGGTCAACGACCACCTTCCCGAAGATATCGCCGACCCCGACCAGGTGGAAGATATCATCGGCATGATCAATGACATGGGTATTAACGTCGTCGAGGAAGCTCCCGACGAAGATACCCTGATGATGTCGGATCACTCAACCGATGAATCCGCGGCTGAAGAGGCAGTGGCGGCCCTGGCCGCGGTGGAAAGCGATGTCGGTCGCACCACGGACCCGGTGCGCATGTACATGCGCGAGATGGGCACCGTCGAGCTGTTGACTCGTGAAGGCGAGATCGAGATCGCCAAGCGCATCGAAGAAGGCACCCGTGAAGTCATGTCGGCGCTGGCCTATGTGCCGGGTGCCGTCGAGTCGATCCTCGATGCCTACGATGCCACCCAGGACGAGGAAGCGCCGGGACGTCTCTCTGACCTGTTTTCCGGCTTCATCGACCCCGACGAAGGCATCCCCGGCGTGGCCGAGGCCGAAGTGCCCGAGGTGGACGAGCAGGCTGCCAGCGACGACGACGAAGACGGCGAGGAAGAAGAGGACGACTCCGGTGGTGGCCCGGATCCGGAAGAGGCCCGTGCGCGTTTCGGGCAGATTCGCGAGCAGAGTCAGGCCGCCAACGCCGCCATCGAGACCCACGGTCGTCAGTCCCGTGAGGCTCAGGAAGAGCTGGCACGTCTGGCCGAGCTGTTCTCTCCGATCAAGCTGGTGCCCAAGCACTTCGAACGTCTGGTCGGACAGGTCCGCATCAGCGTCGAGCAGGTGCGTGCCCAGGAAAAGACGGTGATGCAGCTCCTGGTGAAGCAGGCCAAGGTGCCGCGCAAGGCCTTTATCAAGGCCTTCCCGAGCAACGAGTCCCGGCTCGGCTGGCTCGACGACTTCATGGCCGACAACGCCCGCTACGCCGATCGTCTCGCTCCGCTCAAGGCTGACGTTCAGCGTGCCCAGCGCAAGATCGCCTTCGAGGAGGAGATGATCCAGCTGCCGGTGAGCGAGGTGAAGGAGGTCAATCGTCGCCTGTCCATCGGTGAGGCCAAGGCTCGCCGTGCCAAGAAGGAGATGGTCGAGGCCAACCTGCGTCTGGTCATCTCCATCGCCAAGAAGTACACCAATCGCGGCCTGCAGTTCCTCGACCTGATCCAGGAAGGCAACATCGGCCTGATGAAGGCGGTGGACAAGTTCGAATATCGTCGCGGCTACAAGTTCTCGACCTACGCCACCTGGTGGATTCGTCAGGCGATCACGCGTTCCATCGCCGACCAGGCGCGCACCATCCGTATTCCGGTGCACATGATCGAGACCATCAACAAGCTCAACCGCGTTTCGCGGCAGATGCTGCAGGAGATGGGGCGCGAGCCGACGCCTGAAGAACTGGGCGAACGTCTCGAGATGCCGGAAGACAAGGTGCGCAAGGTGCTCAAGATCGCCAAGGAGCCGATCTCCATGGAGACGCCGATCGGTGACGACGACGATTCGCACCTGGGTGACTTCATCGAAGACTCCACCATGGTGCTGCCGATCGACTCGGCCACCGGCGAGGGCCTCGTCGAAGCCACGCGCAACGTGCTCGGTGGCCTGACCGCCCGCGAAGCCAAGGTGCTGCGGATGCGCTTCGGTATCGACATGAACACCGACCACACCCTCGAGGAGGTCGGCAAGCAGTTTGACGTGACCCGCGAGCGTATCCGTCAGATCGAGGCCAAGGCGCTGCGCAAGTTGCGCCATCCGACCCGCTCCGAACCGCTGCGCTCCTTCCTCGACGAGTAACGCCTGTCTCGACCGAGCAGGGCTTGCGTCGACAGCGAAGCAGTAGGGTGAGCACAGGACGCCCGTGGCGAAAGCCACGGGCGTTTTTTCATGTCATCGAATCAGGGTGAAGCGCTGCCGCACGCGAGCGTTTCCGGCGAGCGAAGGCTGAAAACGACAACGCCCGCGGTGATGGCCGCGGGCGTTGTCGTGTCACGACGCTGTGGTGGTCACGAGCTATTGGCTTCTGGCCTGGCGCCGGCGGATCCACAGCACCAGTTCGACCATGGCGAACATCAGCAGGGTATAGCCGAACAGTTCCGTGACCTCTTCGGCGGCGTCCTTGAATACCCTGACGTAGCGTTCGGCGAGCAGGGCCTCCCACATCTCGCTGCGGCCGTAGAGCCGCGAGAAGGCAAAGGTGCAGAGGAAGCCTGCTGCAAACAGGCCGAAGGCGAAGCTTTCGACGAACTCCTCGAACTCGCGTACGAAGGCGTGACGCTGGCGAAGCACGCAATAGAGAATGGGCAGCAGCAGCAGGGTCACCAGGGTCTGCCAGGCGCCGTCGAAGACGTAGGCGTCGAGAAAGGCGTCCTGCTCGCGAATCAGGGCGGCGCCGAGCAGGCCGAACATCAATAGCGTCACCCGTGGCAGACCGTCCAGCACCTGGCGGGCGTAGATCAGCAACAGGCAGCTGATCAGCAGCCACAGCGTCTGCATGCTCTCGGTAAAACCGACTTCGCTGAAGCGAATCTTTTCGGGCAGGCCGGTCTCCCACAGCACGCCCTGCATCATCGCGCCGATGATCAGGATATAGAGCAAGGCTCTGGCGCAGGTCGCGCGAAAGCTGATGGTAGGCGTGATGGAAGGGGGGGTATTGAGCATCCCTCTCAATCTCCAGAAAAGGGGTGTATCTGGAAGTGATTATACCCGTCGAGCCGGGGGAGTGTCTGGGAATCCCGAAGGATTCTTCGCCAGTCTTCGCCATATGCTTATACAGCATAGGCAAGGCGCAAGACAGGTGCCCGATGACCTGGCCTGGGCCGCTCGTCCAGGCACGGGGGTTAGTGGTTTGTGCTGCGGCTGGCCTCCTCCACCAGCCAGTCGTGCACGGCCTTGACCCGGCGATCGTCGGTGGCGCCTGCCGCGTGGACGATGCCGTACTGCTTGCCACTGTCGACGCGGGCACGGAAGGGGGCGATCAGGGCGCCGCTCTTCAACTCGCTGGTGATCAGTGTTTCCCGGGCGATCGCCACGCCCATGCCGGCGATGGCGGCCTCCATGGTGAGGTGATTGCGGTTGAAGGTGTAGCCACGCTCCAGATTGATCGAAGGGGCGCCGATGGCGGACAGGTAGTGGCGCCACTCGCCATACTCCTGGCTGCCGCGCCAGGCGGTGATGTCATGCAGCAGCGGGTACCAGGCCAGGTCTTCGGGACGTCTGAGTGGTGGGCGGCCCTTCAGCAGGCCGGGTGAACAGACCGGGAAGATGCGTTCCTGCATCAGCGGGGTGATGGCAAGTCCCGGATAGTGGCCGTCGTTGAGGTCGAGCGCGAGGTCAAAGTCGCCGTCACGCAACGAGATGTTGCTGTCCTCGGCGGTGATATGCAGTTCGATATCGGGAAACCTGGCCTGCAGACGCGGCAGGCGGGGCATCAGCCACTTGTTGAGGAAGGAGGGCACCGAGCGCAGGCGGATGACCCCGCTCATTACCCCGCTGCGCAGGCGACTCACCTCGAGTCCCACCGCCTGGTAGGCGTCGTCCACCACGGCGGCCAGGCGCTTGCCTTCTTCGGTCAGTTCCAGGCGACGGGGCAGGCGTCGGAACAGCTTGAAGCCCAGCCGGTCCTCCAGTTGCTTGATCTGCTGGCTGACGGCGCCGGTGGTGACGTGCAGTTCCTCCGCCGCTCGGGTGAAGGACAGGTGGCGGGCGCTGACGGCGAACCCCTTCAGCCAGGCGTGGGTCTGGGCGTTGAGCAGTCGACTCATTGCGATGTGTTCCGACAAGAGGTCATGGTCTGGCCGTGGTATGGCGGTGGTTTAGGTATGGTTTAGCTGAGCTATAGTGAAGGCAAGATATTCTGCCTTGTCCATCGAAGCGATGGCAGCCAGCATAACGATATCCCGGAGGAACGACAGCCCTCGCTTTAGCGAAATTGACCTCGCAGGTCTCGGACCTCCGCCCCTCATGCCCCACACTTCGCGTCATTCGTACAAGAGGCAGCGCCATGGCTATCAGCGTATTCGACCTGTTCAAGATCGGGATCGGGCCGTCCAGCTCCCACACCGTGGGGCCGATGAAGGCCGCCTACGACTTCGTCGAGGCGCTGCGGTCGCAGGACCTGCTGGAGCGCGTCGCGGGGATCGAGATTCACCTCTACGGTTCGCTGTCGGCCACCGGCAAGGGCCACGCCACCGATCGCGCCTGCGTGATGGGACTGATGGGTGAGCGTCCAGACCGCATCGATCCGGCCGTTGTTGGCCCCTGCATCGAAGAGCTGCTCGAGAGCCAGACCCTGTTGCTCGGTGGTCAGGTGGCGGTGCCTTTCCTGTGGGCCAGAGACCTGCAATGGCACGAGGAGAGCCTGCCCTATCACCCCAACGCCATGACGCTGGTGGCCAAGGGGCACAGCGAGGAGGTCAAGCGCGAGACCTACTACTCGGTCGGAGGTGGCTTCGTCATCGACGAGGCCCAGGCCGGGGACGGAGCGCTGGATTCCGACACCACCCCCTTGCCTTACGACTTCAACAGCGGCGCGGAACTGATGGCGCTGTGTCGTCTGCATGGCATGAGCATCAGCGAGCTGATGCTGGAAAACGAGAAGGCCTGGCGCAGCGAAGCCGAGGTGCGCTCCGGTCTGTGGGATATCTGGCAAGCCATGCAGGCCTGCGTCAACCGTGGTGTCGAGGGGGAAGGGGTGTTGCCTGGCGGGCTCAACGTCAAGCGTCGCGCCGCGTCACTGTATCGCCGTCTCGAGGCGATGGGCGATGACGCGGGGCTGATCGCCACGACGTTTTCGGCGATGGACTGGGTCAACGTCTACGCCCTGGCGGTCAACGAGGAAAATGCCGCCGGTGGGCGCATGGTCACCGCGCCCACCAATGGCGCCGCGGGGATCATTCCCGCCGTGCTGCACTACTACATGAAGTTTCAGCCCGGTGCCTGTGAGAAGGACGTGGTCAACTTCCTGCTGACCGCCGGCGCCGTCGGCATCCTGTGCAAGAAGAATGCCTCCATCTCCGGCGCCGAGGTGGGCTGTCAGGGTGAGGTGGGATCGGCCTGCGCCATGGCCGCGGCCGGACTCGCCGAAGTCATGGGGGCCAGCGTTCCCCAGGTCGAGAACGCCGCCGAGATTGGCCTCGAACACAACCTGGGGCTGACCTGCGATCCGGTCGGAGGCCTGGTCCAGGTGCCCTGCATCGAGCGCAATGCGATTGCCTCGGTCAAGGCCATCAACGCCGCCCTGATGGCCTGTCGCGGTGATGGTGAGCACTTCATCTCGCTGGACAAGGCCATCCGCACCATGCGCGACACCGGCGCCGACATGCAGGAGAAGTACAAGGAAACCTCCAAGGGGGGACTCGCCGTCAACGCCATCGAGTGCTGAGCAGGACGCGGGCGCTGGTCGTGGTGGTTGACCAGTCGCTCGACGAGGACCGAACCATTGGAGCCTCTTCTTTCAGGCCCCCGTCGCGCCAGCGCGACGGGGGCCTTGTGCTTTTCAGGGGGAAAACCTCGCGGGGCCAAGGTGTTGCCGGTTTGTCGTAAGCAACCTATTGAAATGCGGAGAATACATCTTTGGTCTTGTTCAACGCTTGGCCAATTGCGTCGGGCCTTTGACTCTTCTAGCTTACGTAAACGTAAAGTAGAGCGTCGCCATCGCGGCATCGAACAACCATAACAACCTCAAGCCAGGGACCCCGGTCCCGCAGAGGACGCCACATGACCCAGCAGTACGTGCTAGAGACCCGTGGCCTGACCAAGTCGTTTCGTGGCTTCACCGCCGTGGACGGCGTGGATCTCAAGATCACGGAAGGGCATATCCACGCCCTGATTGGCCCCAACGGCGCCGGCAAGACCACGGTCTTCAATCTGCTCACCAAGTTTCTTCCGCCGACCCGCGGCGAGATCCTCTATCGCGGCAAGCCGATCACCCGCATGCGGGCCAACGAGATCGCGCGGCTGGGGCTGGTGCGTTCGTTCCAGATATCCGCCGTGTTCGCCCACATGACCGCGCTCGAGAACGTGCGTGTGGCCCTGCAGCGCAATCTCGGCACCTCCTTCCATTTCTGGAAGTCAGAGCGCTCGCTGGAGCCACTCAACCAGTGTGCCATGGAACTGCTCGAGCAGGTGGGACTGGCCGACGTCGCCGATGTCCTCACCGTGGAGTTGCCCTACGGACGCAAGCGTGCGCTGGAGGTGGCCACCACCCTGGCGCTGGAGCCCACCGTGATGCTGCTCGACGAGCCCACCCAGGGCATGGGAGCCGAGGACGTCGACCGTATCGTCGAGCTGATTCGGCGGGTTTCTGCCGGGCGTACCGTGTTGATGGTCGAGCACAATCTGAGCGTCGTCAGTCGTCTTTGTGATCGCATCACCGTGCTGGCCCGGGGCTCGGTACTGGCCGAAGGCGACTATGCCAGCGTCTCGGCCGATCCGGCGGTGCGTGAAGCCTACATGGGCAGTGAAGCCAGCGTCGGTGAGGAGGCCAGCGCATGAACCAGACTCTCGACAGGCCAACTGCTTCACCGGCGGTCGGCGCCCATGGCGACGAGGCGCTCAGTCTAGCGGACGTCAACGCCTTCTACGGCGAGTCGCATATCCTGCATGGCGTGGAGCTGCGCGTGAAGCGGGGAGAGCTGGTGACCCTGCTGGGGCGCAACGGTGCCGGACGCAGCACCACCCTGAAGACCATCATGAACATGGTCGGTTCGCGCAGTGGCTCGATCAAGATCAACGGCCAGGAGACCCTGGCCATGAAGCCTCATCACATCCCGCGTCTGGGGGTCGGCTACTGCCCCGAGGAGCGTGGCATCTTCGCCAGTCTCGACGTCGAGGAGAACCTGCTGCTGCCGCCCACCGTGCGCTCGGGCGGAATGAGCCTGGATGACATCTACGCCATGTTCCCCAACCTCTACGAGCGGCGTCGCAGTCAGGGGACGCGGCTGTCCGGCGGCGAGCAGCAAATGCTGGCGATGGCCCGCATCCTGCGTACCGGGGCCGAGATCCTGCTGCTCGACGAGATCACCGAGGGGCTGGCACCGGTCATCAACCAGAAGCTCGCCGAGGTGCTGATTACCCTCAAGTCTCGGGGCATGACCATCGTGCTGGTGGAGCAGAACTTCCGCTTCGCCGCGCCCCTGGCCGATCGCCACTTCGTGATGGAACACGGTCGCATCATCGAGACCATCGAGGCGCGTGATCTGGACGCTCGTCGTGAGCACCTCAACAGCCTGCTCGGGGTCTAGTGTCCATGGCCGCTGTCTTCCAGCCCTTAGATAAGCTTTGCATCGACCACAAGATGTCCGGCAGTAGCCGTTCAACAACCACTTGCTAAACAATAACCTATTCAACAACAACAAGGGCCGCTGGCCCCAGGAGCCTCCCATGACCAAGGTACACGCTTCCTCCCCCCGTCTTGCCCGCCGCCACCTGGCCCTGGCGGTCGCCGCCGCCACCGGCCTGGGCCTGGCATCGTCGGCCATGGCGCAGGACGCCATCAGCGATGGCGAGGTGCGTATCGGCTATCTGGCCGACATGTCCGGCACCTACCGTGACCTGGCCGGCCCCGGCGGCCTCGAAGCGCTGAAGATGGCGGTAGAGGACTTCGGCGGCGAAGTCGCCGGTGCCCCCATCGAGGTGTTCAGCGCCGACGATCGCAACAGCGCCGACGTGGGCGCCAACACCGTGCGCGGCTGGGTCGACCAGCAGAACGTCGACCTGGTGGCCGGCATGGTCGCCTCCTCGGTGTCCATCGCCGTGACCAAGGTGCTGGAGGAGGCCGGTGGTCTGGCCATCATTTCCGGCTCGGCGGCCTCGAGCATCACCAACGAACACTGCACCCCGAACCATATTCACTACGTCTATGACACCTATCCGCTGGCCAACGGTACCGCCAAGGCGGTGGTCGAGCAGGGCGGCGACAGCTGGTTCATGCTCACCGCCGACTACGCCTTCGGTCATGCCCTCGAGAGCGACGTGGAAAAGGTGGTCACCGACAACGGTGGCACGATCATCGATCGCGTTCGCCATCCGTTCCCGACCAGCGACTTCTCCTCCTACATCCTTCAGGCCCAGGGCTCCGGCGCCAAGATCGTCGGTCTGGCCAACGCCGGCTCCGACACCGTCAACGCGATCAAGACGGCCAGCCAGTTTGGCCTGACCCAGAGTGGCCAGCAGCTGGCCGGCCTGCTGATCTTCCTCAACGACGTCCATGCCATGGGCCTGGAGACGACTCAGGGCCTGTTGTTGACCACCGGCTGGTACTGGGACATGGATGACGAGTCCCGCGAGTGGGCCGAGCGCTACTTCGAGCGGGTGGGCAAGATGCCGACCATGGTTCAGGCCGGCATCTACTCCAGCACCACCCAGTACCTGAAGGCGCTGGAAGACGCCGGCACCGACGATCCTGCCACCGTCAGGGCCAAGCTGGGCGAGGCGCCGATCAACGACTTCTTCGCTCGCAATGGCCAGATTCGCGAGGATGGTCGCATGGTGCATGACATGTACCTGGCCGAGGTGAAGGCTCCCGCCGACTCCGAGGGCGAGTGGGACCTTTACGAGATCCAGGCCACGATCCCGGCCGAAGAGGCCTACCGTCCGCTGTCCGAGAGTTCCTGCAAGCTCGTCAACTGAGCCGCCCGCGCTCGATCTACGCCGGGGTCACCAGGGTGGTGCCCCGGCCTGATGCTCAAGGGAAATCATCATGACCATGATATTCGGCGTACCGCTGGCGGTGTTCATGGGCCAGCTGATGCTGGGGCTGATCAACGGCGCCTTCTATGCGCTGCTCAGCCTGGGGCTGGCGGTCATCTTCGGTCTGCTGAAGATCGTCAATTTCGCCCACGGCGCCCAGTACATGCTGGGTGCCTTTGCTGCACTGCTCGGGGCTCAGTACCTGGGCATCAACTACTGGCTGGCGCTGTTGCTGGTGCCGCTGGTGGTCGGCGCCTTCGGTGCTCTGCTCGAGCGTCTGGTGCTGCGGCGCATCGCCCACCTGGATCACCTCTATGGGCTGCTGCTGACCTTCGGCCTGGCGCTGATCTTCGAGGGTAGCCTGATCAACCTGTTCGGCGTGTCCGGGGCCAGCTACCCGATTCCCGAGGCGTTGAGCGGCGGCATCAAGCTGCCCTTCATGTTCCTGCCGACCTATCGCGGCTGGGTGCTGGTGGCGGCCCTGGTGGTATGCCTGGGCACCTGGTTCATCATCGAGCGAACCCGGCTTGGCGCCTACCTGCGGGCGGGCACCGAGAACCCCGCCTTGATGCAGGCCTTCGGCGTCAACGTGCCGCTGCTGGTCACCCTGACCTACGGCTTCGGGGTGGCCCTGGCGGCCTTCGCCGGGGTACTCGCCGCGCCCTTGTACCCGGTGTCACCGACCATGGGCTCGAGTCTGTTGATCGTGGTCTTCGCGGTGGTGGTGATCGGCGGCATGGGCTCGATCCTCGGTGCCATCCTGACCGGTCTTGCCATGGGGCTGATCGAGGGGCTGACCAAGGTGTACTACCCGGAGGCAGCCAACACCGTGATCTTCCTGGTGATGATCATGGTGCTGATGCTGAGGCCCGCCGGGCTGTTTGGAAAGGAGGCCTGAGATGTCCACAACCACTACTTCGCCGACGCCGACTCAGACCCGGGCCCGCGCCGCGCGCCGACGCCAGGGCATGCTGATGATCGTGTTGCTGGCCATCGCCCTGGTCGCGCCGCTGTTTGCCTACCCGGTGTTCCTGATGAAGGTGCTGTGCTTCGCGCTGTTCGCCTGTGCCTTCAACCTGCTGCTGGGCTTCGCCGGACTGCTGTCCTTCGGCCATGCCGCCTTTCTTGCCACCGGGGGCTACGTCACCGGCTTTCTGCTGTCGAGCTATCCGGGCCTGACGCCGGAACTCGGGATCGTCGTCGGCACCCTGGCGGCGGTGATCCTCGGCACCCTGTTCGGGGCGCTGGCGATCCGCCGTCAGGGCATCTACTTCGCCATGGTGACCCTGGCGCTGGCCCAGATGATGTTCTTCTTCTACATCCAGGCGCCCTTCACCGGGGGCGAGGATGGCCTGCACGGTGTGCCGCGGGGCAAGCTGCTGGGGCTGATCGACCTGTCCGACAACCTGGCGATGTACTACGTGGTGCTGGCGATCTTCGTGATCGGCTTCGCCATCATCCAGCGCACCGTGCACTCGCCCTTCGGTCAGGTGCTCAAGGCCATCCGCGAGAACGAGCCACGGGCGGTGTCACTGGGCTACAACGTCGACGCCTACAAGCTGGTGGCGTTCGTCATCTCGGCGGGACTTGCTGGCCTTGCCGGCGCGACCAAGACGGTGGTGTTCCAGCTTGCCTCGCTCACCGATGCCCACTGGCACATGTCCGGCGAGGTCATCCTGATGACCCTGGTCGGTGGTGTCGGCACCCTGTTCGGCCCGCTGGTCGGCGCTGGCCTGGTGGTCAGCCTGCAGACTCAGTTGGCGCAGTCGCCGCTGGGCAACTGGGTCAGCGTCATCCTGGGGTCCATCTTTGTGCTCTGCGTCCTGAGCTTTCGCAGCGGTATCGTTGGCGAGATCCAGAACATGGTGCGCAAGAACTTCAAGTAGTCATCCCTCCTTCGGTGTCCTTGACGCAATGCCCGGCCTTCTGGTCGGGCATTGTTGTTACCGGTATGTCTGCAGTACTGCGGCCTTCCTGCTCTGGTCTCCCCGCACGGGTCTTGCCTGACCTGTAATACCTGACGTTGGTGTCTTCCCGGTTCATTTCCCTTCCGTGGTGGATGGGTGTGCGCGTTTATTCGGCAAGCTCCGGTGGATAAGTGACCAAATTTTGCCATGTGAATTTCTGGCGATATTGGCACAGAGTTTGTTGTGGTGTTTTTTGTAGGATTTTGCCGTCTAACTATGGCCGGTCCTGCAAACAAATGGGTTTTTGCATAAGGTGACTTTAAGGCTGAACTTTGGTGATTTGTTTAAGCTATTGAAAAAAATAAATTTGTTCGAGTTTTTGCAGTATTTGATTTACTGCGGATGTTGGTTTTATCCCCTTATTTTTCAAACATAAGTACTTGTTGATAGGATATTTCTTACAAATTATTGGTCGTATGCGTACACCAAAAAGGTTTTATTTGGTGCGCCGCATCATTGGAGAGATGGTAGGATTCCTGACATTGGCGACATAATACTTACATAAGCGCTAATGTGATTATTGGTGAAGCTTGGTGTTAAACCACTTTGCTGTTTCATCATTGTATTGGTGGCTGGCAGTCAAACCATGATGGATGTCAGCTTTGCTCAAATTTTCGTGTGTTGATATGCCAAGGACCGAGGCGGAATTTTCGGGACAAGTACGTTTAAGTGGGTTGAAGGCTCCTCGCAGGGAGGCCGTACATCGTTATGCAAGAAGAAAAAACAGCAGTTCTATGCAATGTCGTGAATCTGCCGGTAGGTGTCCGACCTTGCATTGTCTCACGTTATCGCCTTTTCGGGGCGGTAGTGTCCGTGCTTCTGATTGCCTTGATCAGTGGGTGTTCGTCGTCTGACGTGATGGAGTCCAGTCAGCAGGAGGTGGTCGTCACCGAGCGCTTTGTCGGTGAGCTTCCCTGCACGGGATGTCGCCTGGTACGGGCGGATATCACGCTCAAGAGGGACGCAGAGAGCGGGCAGCCTGATGGCTTCTTCATGCACCGGACCCGAGTCGATGCGGCGGAGGGCAATGTGTCTTCGACGCTGTGGGGCGACTGGCGTCAGGAGCACCGGGATGATGCCACCTACTACTGCCTCGAAGCCCGCCCGCAAGAGATCACGCTTCAGCTGAGCGAAGAGGGCGATCGTCTGCTCTGGGTGCCACCGGATTCTGCCCGCGATGGCGATGAGCTGGTCGGCTTCGTCCTGCGTCAGGCAGAGCCACTGTTGTAGCTATTGGCCTCGCTACGAGCTGGACGTTCTGTCGATCCGTCCTGGCCTTTTTCGGTCAAGGGCAACGGCCTCTCGGCGTTGGAACCTATGCAGACTTTCAGACGAGCCAGGATGGGTGAGTCTTTCAAGCGGAGGAAGCCAGGTGGCGGATCCATCTTTTGATCTCGACGGGTTTATCAGGCTGAGAAAGCAGACCCGCGTCGTCGGCGACCTGCTCCAGGAGCAGGCAACGGACTACCTGGCGACCCTGGCGCTATTGATTCGGCCGCAGCGCATCTTCGGCGAATATCTGTTGGGAGCGCCAAAAGGCAATGGTCGCGATGCGCAGCATGCGTTCAAGGACTTCAAGGCGCTGTTCGAGGCGACGGCGGGGGCACAGCCGTTTCGCCTGATCCAGGAGCTGGAAGTCCCGCTGGATATTCTGAGCTCGACGCCACAGCTCTATCCGTACGAATACGACGTGACTCTGGAAGGCCGTGCCAGGCCGGTGAGAGTGACCAGTCCGGTCAAGTGGGTGGTGGGATACAGAGGGTTCGAGCTGCAGCGATTTCGCCAGATCATCAAGGACCCCAATCGCAGCACGGCGGAGCTTTTCAGGTTCGTGGCGCACTACCTGATGCTGTTTTTCTGCCTTAACCGTGAGCCCGGACTGGGACGACTGCTGCTCGGGCTTCGCTTTCCCGTCAGCTTTGAACGGCTGTCAGATTTCGGCGATATGCCGTTTTGCGTGATAGGTGCGCCGGTAGCGTCTCATCTGCCCGCTCACAGCATGATTCTGCGAAGTACCGAAGTCGCCGGCAACAACTCCTTCGAGGAGCTGGTCGAGCTGGGTGATATCGAAGCGATAGAAGACGGCATCAAGGAGCGCCTGTTGAAGGCGGTAGCAGCGATCTGAGCCCGACATCAGTTTATCAAACGCACATTCGAGGAAGTCGACGCCATGGCGGAAAAGGACAGTACACAACACAAGCTGGGCCGTATTCGTGCCCCGCGCGTACACATCACCTATGACGTGGAGATCGGTGACAGCCAGGAACAGAAGGAGCTTCCCTTTGTTGCGGGTGTCATCGGTGACTACACCGGCAACCCACTGAGCCCGCCGCCGAAACTCAAGGACCGCAAGTTCGTTGCCATCGATCGTGACAACTTCGACAGCGTGCTCAAGGGCTTCAAGCCTCGGCTTGCCTACCGGGTCGACAACACTCTGTCCAAGGATGGCACCCAGCTGCCGGTCGAACTCAACTTCAACGCGCTCGAGGACTTCGAGCCGCAGAACGTCGTCAAGCAGGTCGAGCCCCTGCGCAAGTTGCTGGAAGTACGCAACAAGCTGGCGGATCTGCGCAACAAGATGGGCGGCAACGACAAGCTCGAAGAGCTGTTGATGGACGTGCTGCAGAACAGCGAAAAGCTCAAGGCGCTCGGTGACGAGTTTGGCCGCGAGCAGGCTGTCAGCGACGACAAGAACCCGTAGAGCCGGAGCCAGGACATGTCAGACAAGGAAATGCAGGCACAGCCTGAACAAAGCACCGTTTTCGCCCCGGAGTCCTCGCTGCTCGAGAGCATCATCTCCGAAAGCCGCGTGGCGCGTTCGGAGAACGAGCGCTCTCGCGCCAGGGATCTGATCGAGGAGCTGGTCGCCCAGGTGCTCGAAGGCGAAGTACTGCCGAGCAAGGACCTGATCGCGGTGCTGGATGCGCGCATCGCCGAGATCGACGCCATGCTCTCCGAGCAGATGAACGAGATCATGCACGCCGGCGAGTTCCAGCAACTCGAGTCTTCTTGGCGTGGCTTGAAGTACCTGGTCGACCAGAGCGAGACCGGCGGCAACATGAAGATCCAGGTGCTTAACGCCACCAGAAAGGATCTCGTCCGCGACATGAAGTCGGCGCCGGAGTTTGACCAGAGTGCACTGTTCAAGAAGGTCTACGAGGAAGAATACGGCACCTTTGGCGGCGCTCCCTTCGGCATGCTGATCGGCGATTTCGAGTTTTCGCGCAGTCCCGAGGACATCTATCTGCTCGAGCAGGTGTCCCACGTGGCGGCAGCGGCTCACGCCCCCTTTATCTCGGCCGCCTCACCGGAATTGTTCGGCTGGGATTCGTTCACCGAGATGACCGGACCGCGGGATCTTTCCAAGGTGTTCGACACCGTCGAATACGCCAAGTGGAAGTCGTTTCGCAACTCCGAGGATGCTCGCTACGTCGGCCTGACTCTGCCCCACGTGCTGGGTCGCCTGCCCTACGGCCCGGAGACCGCGCCGGTGGAGGAGTTCAACTTCGTCGAGAGCGTCGATGGCCGTGACCACAACCAGTATCTGTGGATGAACGCCGCCTACGCAATGGGTGCGCGGGTGACCGACGCCTTCGCCAACTACGGCTGGTGTGTGGCCATTCGTGGTGTCGAGGGTGGCGGGCTGGTGGAGGATCTGCCGACTCACACCTTCCAGACCGATGACGGCGAGGTGGCGCTCAAGTGTCCGACCGAGATCGCCATCACCGACCGACGCGAGAAGGAACTGGCGGATCTGGGGTTCATTCCACTGGTGCACTGCAAGGGCACCGACTATGCCGCCTTCTTCGGGGTCCAGTCGGCGCAGAAGCAGAAGCAGTACAACACCGATGTCGCCAACGCCAATGCGCGTCTGTCGGCGCAGTTGCAGTACATCTTCGCGACCTCGCGGATCGCCCACTACATGAAGGCCATCATGCGCGACAAGGTCGGCAGTTTTGCCTCGCGTACCAGCGTCGAGCGCTATCTCAACGAGTGGCTGTCGCAGTACGTGCTGCTGGATGACAACGCCAGCCAGGAAGCCAAGGCCCAGTACCCGCTGCGCGAGGCTCACGTCGAGGTCGCCGAGGTGCCCGGCAAGCCCGGCGTCTACAAGGCGGTGACCTTCCTGCGCCCGCATTATCAGCTCGATGAGCTGACGGCGTCACTGCGCCTGGTGGCGGAACTGCCGCAGTCTTCACGCAACTGATCACGGCGGCGCTCGCGCCGGGCAGGAAGCAGGACGCGAGGAAGGTCGCTGACAGGGGAGGTCAGTCATGCAGGCAAGAGGCACAAGGATGGTGATGCCTACGCTCTGGAGCCGGTTGCTCGATGACGAGCCGCACCGGGTCGAGGACGCCGCCGGTCGCTGCTGGTGCACCCTGGAGGAGTACAAGTCGACGATCGTCGCCGACCTCGAAAACCTGGTGAACACGCGCCGTGAGCTGCTGGCCGATCACCTCCAAGGCTTTCCTCTGCTGCAGCAGTCGATGCTGGCTTATGGCCTGCCTGACTTCCTCGGTCGGGGCCTCAACAGCAGCGAGGACCGCCAGTACATCCAGCGCCAGCTGGCCTACGCCATCGAAGCCAATGACTGTCGTTTTCGTGATGTGAAGGTGCAGCTACGTGAGCAGGATTCGCGGCAGCGGTTGCTGAAGTTTCGCCTCGAAGCCGTGCTGGTCCTTGTCGATAGCCACCACCAGGTGGCCTGCGAAGCGGTGCTGCAGGCCGAAACCCAACGCTACAAAGTGCAGAACCTGACCTGATGCTCGACGAACTCTTGCCCTACTACGAGAAGGAACTCTCTCACCTGCGCTTTCTGGGGCAGGAGTTCGCTCGCGAGTACCCCAAGGTCGCTTCCCGGCTGCAGCTGGAAGAAGATAACTGTGCCGATCCCCACACCGAGCGGCTGATCGAAGCCTTCGCCTTTCTGTCAGCCAGGGTCCACAAGAAGCTCGATGACGACCTGCCGGAAATCGTCGAGTCCTTTCTGGACGTCCTCTATCCGCACTATCTGAAACCGACGCCGTCACTGTCGGTGGTGCAGTTCGACCTGGGGGAAGACTCGGCCCTCGACAGCCGCTACCAGGTGGCTCGGCATACCGAGCTGTCGTCTCAGCCGGTAGCGGGCTGCGTGCTCAGTTTTCGTACCTGTTATGACGTCACGGTGTGGCCGTTGCGGGTAGAGGCCGCGCGATTCAGCCGGCAAGAGCGTTCGGCATTCAATGGCCGCGACGGTGACGCCGTGGCGCGACTCGATCTCGACCTTGGCGTCACCGGACAGCAGTCGCTTGGCAAGCTCGGCGTCGACCGGCTGCGCTTCTTTCTCGACGGCGAGGGGGCCTTGATGCACCCGCTGTACGAGCTTCTGTTCAACAACCTCTGTCGCCTGAGCGTCAGCGTGGAAGAAGGGGGCCGCAGGCGCGAGATCGGCCTGCCGCTGGAGGCCATCGAACCGGTCGGTTTCGGCACCGAAGAAGGGCTGATGGACTACTCGGAGCGTTCCTTCCTGGGTTACCGCCTGCTGCACGAGTACTTCACCTTCCCCGAGAAGTTCATGTTCTTCGACATCGTGGGCCTCGATCGAGCGCTGGCGAAGGTCCAGGGGCATCGGATACGTCTAAGCCTGCTGTTCGGCGACTACGACCAGAGCGATCGGCTGGAGCGACTGGCCCAGAATATCGCTCGTAATCATTTTCGCCTCGGCTGCACCCCGATCATCAACCTGTTCGAGCGAATGGCCGAGCCGATTCAGCTGACCCACACCCGCCACGAGTACCCGGTGGCCGCCGACGTGCGTCATCCGTTCGGCGTCGAGATCCTGTCGATTCACGACGTCAAGCGTGTCCGCAAGGCCGCCGACACCAACGAGGTGCGCGTCTGTCATCCCTTCTTCGAACCCCGGGGGCAGCGGGTGAACCGGGGAGACTGCTACTGGGGCGCCAAGCGGGTCCCCTCGGAGCGCCATCGCGACCAGGGAACCGACGTGCTGCTGCGGCTGGTGGATCGCGAGTTGACCCTGGTGGACAGCGTCACCGATACCCTGAGTCTCAGGGTCACCTGCAGCAATCGAGATCTTCCCCAGCAGCTCAATTTCGGCAACCCCCAGGGGGATCTCTTTCTGCCCAGCGAGCAGGTGGTCAAGGCCATTCGCTGTCTGCGCAAGCCCACCAGTGCCGTTCGGCCACCACTGGGCAAGGGCACGATCTGGCGCCTGGTGTCGCACCTGTCACTCAACCATCTGTCGCTGGTATCCCAGGGGCGCGAGGCCCTGCTGGAGATCCTGTCGCTCTACAACTATCGCGACGCTGACGCCGCCCGCCGCCAGATCAATGGCATCACCGCCATCGACACCAGCGTCGCCATGACGCGCATTGGTCATCCGCGTCCGGCCTTTGTGCGCGGCCTCGGTATCCGTCTGGAACTCGACGAACGTCAGTTCATCGGCAGCGGTATCTATCTCTTTGGCACGGTGCTCGACCATTTTTTCGGTCAGTACTGTTCGATCAACAGCTTCAGCCAGCTGACCCTGGTCAGCCAGCAGCGCGAAAAGGAGGTGGTCACATGGCCGCCCAGAACCGGCACTCAGCCCCTGGTCTGATCGACCAGGCGCGGGCTGAGCCGTACCGGTTCAGCTTCTTTCAGCTCGTGAGGCTGTTGCGCCTGCACTACAGCCACCAGGGGCGGCTCGATCCCGAGTCGCGTCCCCACGAGGACCCGCTGCGCTTTCGCACCCGGCTGTCGCTGGACTTCCCCGCCAGCGAGATCAGTGACCTGTCGTTCGAGAGCGGCAAGCGGCTGTCGCCGCTGGAACAACCCTTGACCGAGATGCAGGTGACCTTTCTGGGACTGGTGGGGCCGTCGGGGGTCTTGCCCAGGCCCTATACCGAGACCCTGATCGATCGTCATATCCAGCTGCGTGACGACGCCGCCCACGCCTTTCTCGATCTTTTCTCCCATCGCATGACGGCGATGTTCTATCAGGCCTGGCAGAAGTATCGCTTTCACATCGAGCACGAGCGCAAGGGACAGGCCGACTTTCAGCGCCAGCTTTTGTCGCTGGTCGGCTTGAGTGACCAGACCCGCCACTTCGTCGCCGAGGTCGACGGCAGCATCGGCGATGACCCGGCAAAGGACGATGCGCGACTGCCTGGCCACCTTTTCAGCTACTTCGCCGGCCTCTTGACCCAGCGTCCACGCAATGGCGCCAACCTCGAGGCGATGCTCGCCTTCACCTTCGGGGTGAGCTGCAGGGTCAAGCCCTTCGCCGGTCGTTGGCTGACGCTTCCCGGGCGAGAGCGGACGCGCCTTGGGCAGCGTAACGCGCGACTTGGCCAATCGGCGGTCACCGGCTCACGGGTGTGGGACTACCAGTCCTGCGTGCGGGTGGTGCTCTCGCCGCTGAGCCTTGACGACTTCGCGCGCTTTCTGCCCGACCAGGCCGACCACCGGCAGCTGGTGGCGGCGACCCGCTTCTACCTGGGTGCAGAGCTCGACTTCGAGCTGGAGCTTGGCCTGCGCGCCGATGAGGTGCCGCCGGCCACGCTTGGCGGACAGGGCAGGCCGGGCGGGGTAGCCCTCGGTCGTCTGGGCTGGCTGGGCAAGCGCACCCGCCGCCGCGATGGCCAGGTGATTTTTCGTATTCCTTTTGAGGGAGCCAGGACGTGAGTCTCAAGACGCTGTTTGCCAAGTTGGATGAAGTGAGTCGCAAGGCCATGGAAGAGGCAGCGGGATTGTGCCTGGCCAAGCGGCAGTACGAGGTGGATGTCGAGCACCTGCTGCTGAAGTTGCTGGAGGGGGACGACAACGATGTGGTGCGCGTCGCGCGCCACTTCGAGCTGGCACTGGATCGTCTGGCAGATCAACTGGACCGTTCCACCGAGTCATTCAAGACCGGTTGCACTCGTACGCCGGCGCTGTCGCCGCATATCACGCGTTTGATCGAGCGCGCCTGGATGATCGCCTCCATCGAGCAGGCCGCCAGCCGAATTCGTAGCGGCCACCTGCTGCTGGCACTGCTCGATGACCAGGAGCTGCGCCGGGTGGTGGTCGAGAGCGCACCGGAGCTCGAGCGTGTGGACGCCGACGAGCTGCGCCTTCACTTCGATGACCTGCTGGCGGCAAGCCCGGAACACGGCACCAGCGGTGACGACAGTGGGGCGGCGGCCGGTGCACCGCCATCACGCTCGGGCAAGACCCCGGCACTCGATCGCTACACCATCGACTTGACCGCCAACGCCCGGGCCAGGCGTATCGATCCGGTGCTCGGGCGCGATGGCGAGATTCGTCAGATGATCGACATCCTCACCCGGCGGCGTCAGAACAATCCGATCCTCACCGGCGAGGCCGGCGTCGGCAAGACCGCGGTCGTCGAAGGACTGGCGCTGAAGATCGTCGAGGGGCGGGTGCCCCAGGCACTGGCCAATGTCGAACTGCGCACCCTGGATCTGGGCCTGTTGCAGGCCGGTGCCGGTGTGAAGGGCGAGTTCGAGCAGCGGCTCAAGGATGTGATCGAGGAGGTCAAGCGCAGCCTGCACCCGATCATCCTGTTCATCGACGAGGCGCACACCCTGATCGGCAGCGGTGGTCAGGCGGGGCAGGGCGACGCCGCCAACCTGCTCAAGCCGGCGCTGGCCAGGGGGGAGCTGCGCACCATCGCCGCCACCACCTGGGCGGAGTACAAGAAGTACTTCGAGAAGGATGCCGCCTTGGCCCGCCGCTTCCAGGTGATCAAGGTCGACGAGCCCAGCGAAGAAGTCGCGATCGGCATGCTGCGCGGCCTCGCCGATTGCATGCGTGAACACCATGGGGTCGAGGTGCTTGATGACGCCGTGGTGCAGGCGGTGCGCCTGTCCCATCGCTATATCAGTGGGCGCCAGCTGCCGGACAAGGCGGTCAGCGTGCTGGATACCGCTTGTGCCCGGGTGGCCCTGGGCCAGGCGGTGGTACCCGCCGAGCTTGAGGATGCCCAGCAGCGCCTGCGCGATCTCGACAGCGAACGCCAGACGCTGGCGGCGGAGCGCGAGCGCGGTGGCGATCATGCCACCCGGCTGGCGGAGCTCGATGAGCGGATCGCGGACGTGCAGGGCGAGATCGAGGTGCTCGAGGCCGCTTGGCAGTGCCAGCGCGAGGCGCTCGACGCACTGCGCGAGGCCCAGCAGGCGCTGGCCGATGCCGCCGATGCCGAGAAGGGGCCAGAGCGAGATGCAGCCCTCGAGGTGCTCAAGGCCAGGCGTCAGGATTTCGCACAGGCGGCCGGAGACAGCGTGCTGGTCCACCCCTGCGTCGACGGCAATGCCATCGGCGCGGTGGTCTCCGCCTGGACCGGTATTCCACTGACCAAGATGCAGCGTGACGAGATCGACACCGTGCGTCAGTTGCCGGCACTGCTGTCGAGCCGGGTGATCGGCCAGGACCACGCGCTGGAGGAGATCGGCAAGCGCATCAGCCTGTCGCGGGCCAAGCTCGAGGACCCGAGCAAGCCGGTGGGGGTATTTCTGCTGCTGGGGCCAAGCGGCGTCGGCAAGACCGAAACCGCGCTGGCGCTGGCCGACACCCTCTACGGCGGTGAGCGCAATCTCATCACCATCAACATGTCGGAGTACCAGGAGGCCCACACGGTGTCCTCGCTCAAGGGCTCTCCTCCCGGCTATGTCGGCTATGGAGAGGGCGGTGTGCTGACCGAGGCGGTGCGTCGCAAGCCCTACAGCGTGGTGCTGCTTGATGAGGTCGAGAAGGCCCACCCCGATGTGCTCGAGCTGTTCTTCCAGGTGTTCGACAAGGGCGTCATGGAGGACGGCGAAGGCCGCGAGATCGATTTCCGCCACAGCGTCATCCTGCTGACCTCCAACGTCGGTACCGACTGGATCATGCAGCGTTGTCTGGAGGCCGAGGCGCGACCGGCACCCGAGGCACTGGTGGGTGAGATGACCGACACCCTCAACCGAGTGTTCAAGCCGGCCTTTCTTGGCCGCCTCAAGATCGTGCCCTACTACCCGGTGACCGGGGACATCCTCACCCGCATCGTCGATCTGAAGCTGGCGCGTCTGGCCCGGCGCTTCCAGGACCACCACGGCGCCCACCTGAGCTTCGACGAGGCCCTGGCCGCGCGCATTGCCGAACGCTGCACCCAGACCGATAGCGGCGCACGCAGCATCGACCACCTGTTGACCAGCAGCCTGATGCCGGCACTTGCCGAGCGCGTGCTTGGCTGTATGGCCGAGGATCGCGAGGTCGTCGACCTGGTGATCGGTATCGATGATCAGGATCGATTCAGCTATCGCCCGGCGATGGTCGAGTCGGCCGACGACGCCTGTCTGGTGCAGGGCTAAGGAGATCGTGATGAACATGCATGCTCCCCGACCGGCGCCGACGCGGCGGCTCGCCTTCACGCTGCTGGTGCTGGCGACGCTGGCGCTTGCCGGCTGTGGCGTCAGCGACCGGCTTGGCAAACAGATGGACGGCACGGTCGGGGACATCCTGTTCGACCAGCAGGAGCGGGTGATCGTGGCGCTCAAGGGTGATGAGTCGCTCAACCCCGACGCCGAGGGCAACCCGCTGTCGGTGGTGGTGCGCATCTATCAGCTCGACGCCTTGACTGCCTTCAATGCGGCCAACAGTGAAGCGCTGTGGGCCAGCGCCAGCGACAGCCTGGGCGACAGCCTGCTCGGCGAACGCGAGGTGGTGGTTCTGCCGGGACGCACCCAGGTGGAAGTGGCCCCGATGGCCCCGGGCACCCGGTATGTGGCGGTGGTGGCCTTCTTCCGCCAGATCGAGGGGGAGGGCTGGCGGCTGGTGTTCGATGCCGAAGCCATGCGCAAGGACGGCATCCTGACCTCGCCGGATGGTGTGGTGCTGACCCTCGAGGGCAGTCGCATTACCCCCATGGACGAAGACAGCGCCGAGCTGGTGGCCACCGCCGGCAGCCTGGCCCGGGCCTTTGCGCCCTGACACGACAAGGAAGCCAGCCGTGAGCAAACACAATCGGGTGATGTGGTCGGAGGGGATGTTTCTCCAGCCCCAGCACTTTCAGTATCAGGATGAGTTTCACCAGCACCAGTTGGGCGAGGCCAGTACACGCTCGGGGCCCTTCAACTGGGGGGTCCAGGTACTCGAGGTCGACCTGGATGAGCTCGCTCATGGTCGCCTCAAGCTGTCGCGTCTGAAGATGGTGTTTGCCGACGGCACCCTGTTCGACGCGCCTCAGCACGATCCTCTGCCTCCGGCGCGTGATCTCGGGGAGCTGAGCGGGGTGGCCGAGTGCAAGGTCTTTGCCGCCTTGCGCCAGGTGACGCCGTTCTCGCCCAATGTGGTCGATGAGGCGCACCGCCGCGGCCATGACCGTCGCTTCCGCCAGCGCTTCGAGACCCTGCCGGACCTGCTGGAGGGCGAGCTGGAAAACGAGCTGGCACTGCTGGAGTTGAACGTGGCACTGCTGCTTGACGGTGATGAGCTCAAGGGCAGCAGCCACTGCCCGATCCTGCGTCTGAAGCGCAACACCGCCGGCGAGTTCGCCCTCGACAGCGACTTTATTCCGCCCTGCCTGCACCTGAGTGCCAGCCCGGTCCTGCTGACTCTGGTTCAGCGCCTGATCGGCGTGTTGCAGGCCAAGAACGATGCCCTGTCGAGTCGGCGCAGGGAGCGCGCGGACAAGGTCGCCGAGTTCGGCTCCAGCGACGTGACCCTGTTCTGGCTTTTGTACACCGTCAACCGCGCCTATCCGCACCTTTCGCACCTGCTGGCGCATCCGCGTTTGTCCCCGGTGGAGCTGTTTCGCTTCCTGTCGGACCTGGTCGCCAGCCTGATGACCTTCTCGACCGCTCATCGTCTTGATGAGCTACCGAGCTACCAGCATCTGGATGCCGCAGCGTCACTGTTCACGCTCGAGACCCGGGCTCGCGAGCTGCTCGATACGGTGGTGCCGAACGAGTACATCCCGATCGCCCTCGAGCAGACCAAGCCCTCCTATTACGTCGGTCGACTGCACGATCCGCGCCTTGGCGACGCCGATTTCTACGTCTGCGTCCACGCCGATATGCCCGGCGCCAAGCTGATCGAGCTGGTGCCGCGCGCCTTCAAGGTCGGCTCCCCCGAAGACATCGAGGTGGTGGTCAACAGCGCCATGCCAGGCGGCACCCTGGCCCACGCCGCGCGCCTGCCGGTGGCAATCCCGGTGCGCCTGGACAACCACTACTTCGCGCTGGAGCCCAGGGGGCGCATGTACGAGCGAATGATGTCGGCCGAGGCCATCGCTTTCTACGTTCCAAGCGGTTTCACCAATCTCAAGATTGAACTGATGGCGGTGTTGAAATGAACCAGACCTCCGTAGCACAGCAGGGAACTTCACGCTGGGAGTCCGTCTCCACCACAGCGTCACAAGGGGGCGATACAGGGCAACAGGCGCAGCGGCTGAGCGAACTGGCCCAGGACTTCTTCTCGATGGTGCTGTTGGTGCGTCGCGGCAGCGAGGCTCCCAGCGTCGAGGCCTTCCTCTCGCGGGTCGAGGCCTTCTTCAACGAGATGGAAGCCCGGGCGCTGGCCCGCGGCTACTCCCTCGAGCAGTTTCGTGACGCCCAGTACGCACTCTGCGCCTTTCTCGACGAGAGCGTGCTGGCCGCCGGTGAAAGCAAGATGCGCGAGTACATCGAACTTCACCCGCTGCAGTACAAGTTCTTCGGCGTGCATCTGGCCGGCGAGGGCTTCTTCGAACGTCTCGACAGCCTGCGCAGCGATCTCAAGGGCAACCTGGATGTGCTCGAGGTCTATCACCTGTGCCTGGCGCTGGGATTCGAGGGCAAGTTTCGCCTCGAACACCGCGACCAGCTGCGCTACATCGCCAACACCCTGGGCCAGGATCTGGCGCGCTATCGCCCTTTGCCCGCCGAGCTTTCACCCAGCTGGCGCTTGCCGGATCAGGTCGGACAGTTGTTGCGCTACGAGATTCCCGTGTGGGTCTACCTGTTGCTGATCGTGCTGGTCTGCGGCGTCACCTTTCTGGTGCTGGACGGGCTGCTCGATGCTCGTGTCGAGGCGCTGATCGAGCGCCTGCCGTCTCTGTTCACGACTTCTTGAGGGAGCACCGTCATGCGCCGACTGCTGCGAGTTCTCAAGAGTTTCTGGCTGATCTCCCTGCTGCTGTGGGGACTGGGCGTGCTGGCATGCCTGTGGTGGATCCCCCGTCTCGGTGGTGGACTCGAGCGGTTGGGAGTTGCGGTCGCCATCCTTACCGCGCTGTGGCTGTTGGCCGTGGTCCTGCGCAAGTACCGCAAGCTGCGCAACGAACGCGGCCTTGAAAGCCTGCTTCAGCTCGAGGTCGATCGCGAAGCCGCCAGCAGTGACGCCGGCGACTACGACGTCCTGCGCGAGCGTCTGAAGACGGCGCTTGGGGTGCTGAAGGCGCGTGGTGGGCGGCGCACCCATCTGAGCGAGCTGCCCTGGTACCTGGTGGTGGGGTTGAGCGCCTCGGGCAAGACCTCGCTGCTCAGCCGCTCTGGGCTCGACTCCAGCGTCGCCGCCTTGTCGGGGGACGCCGGCACCCAGTACTGCGACTGGTACTTCGGCAGCGACGCCGTGATGATCGACACCGCCGGGCGCTATATCACCGAGGACCAGCCCGCACGTGCCTTCGCCGACTTCCTGCGCCTGCTGGCCAAACGGCGCAAGCGTCGTCCGATCAATGGCCTGGTGGTGGTGGTTGACCTGCCGCAGCTGCTGGAGGCATCGCGTGAGCGCAATCACGCCCTGGCCGAGCAGTTGATCGAGCGGATCAACACCTACTATCACGCGTTGGGCGCCACCCCCCCGGTCTATCTTTGCTTCAGCAAGGTCGACCTGCTGCCTGGCTTCAACGAGACCTTCGACAGCCTCGACGAACAGGCGCGGCGTCGCCCCTGGGGCATGACTTTTTCGATATCGGAGATCCGCGGCAAGGGTGTCGGTGCACTGTTTCAGCAGCGGCTGGCCGGCATGAGCCAGGCGTTGAGGCACCGTCTGGCGCAGCGTCTGCGTAGTGAAGAGGTCGAGGTCGACAACGCGCTGTTGCGCTTCCCCGACTACATCGCCGAAATACAGGGGCGTCTTCAGGACTTCCTCGATCCCTTCGACCTGACCATCAGCGGGACCACGGCACCACTGACGCGGGGCGTCTACTTCACCAGTGCGCTGCAGCAAGGTGAGCGCCTGCTACCGATCTTCGATGATCAGGTGAAAGAAGACTTCGCCCTGGGCCCGTTCAGGCCGGTGTCGGAGCAATCACTTGCCCAGGATAGGGGCCCAAGGCTCGACAAGGCGCCGGCGCAGCCGGTCGATATCCAGGAGCCGGCCCCCGTTGCCCAGCGCAGCTACTTTATCCAGGGGCTATTCAAGGACGTCGTCATCGCCGACCGCAATCTGGTCGAGCACTACAGCCGTCATGGCCGGCGGCGCAACGCGACGCTGTGGGTCTCCTCTCTGGCCGCGGTGACCGGGGTCGCCCTGCTGGGGTATCTCGGCTACGGCTACTGGACTCAGCGCGAGGGCCTGGCGGCGTTGCAGGGGCAGGTCGATGATGCCGTGGCCGAGCCTCCCGGGGTGCGGCTTACGCTGTTGCATGACGAACTCATTGGACTCAAACGGACGGACGCGCAGGGCCGGCCTTTCTGGCAAGGCGACGTCTTCGCCGTGCATCGTTCGCTCGAACCCGGCGTGGAACACGCCTACCTGACGATGCTTGAAGCCCAGGCGCTCAAGCCGGTCCTGGCCAGCCTGCGCAACCGGTTCGAGGCGATCGGGGTGATGGCCGACGACGTTGGCCTGGAGACCCATATCGACAGCGCGGCGGTGCTTGGTCAATTGCCCGGTGTCGCCAGTGGCGAGGGGACGACTGCCGACTCGGCTGGTGAGGAGGGCTCGTTGCTGGCAGACGGGCGAGAAGCACTGGACGATCGGCGCGACAGTATCCGCGACCGCCTGACCTCGCGCCCATCCCTTGGCAGTGTGCCGCGCTCGCCGGGGGAACTGGCCAGCCGCTTGCGCGGGGAAGTCGATTATCGCCTGCGCGGCAGCGTCTCCGATGCGTACTGGGGGGCGCGCATGCAAGGCCGGGATGCCCTGCGCGAAGGCGCTCGCAATGCCTGGCGCGATGGTCTGGAAGGTCTCGATGATCTGGCTCACAGCGGTCCCGCGCTGGGCCAGGGCGGTTCGGCGATCTCTCAGGCGGCGGTCAATCGCCTGGCGCCGTCCCAGGTGGCCCAGCTGATCGAAGGCTATGACGCCCTCAAGCTTTACCTGGTGTTGACCGGGCCACAGCAGCATCCCGAGGCCGACTTCGTTCGAGTGGCGCTGTATCAGGCGTGGTTGGCACTCGCCGAGGGTGGCGAGGTCGAGCACAAGGACCCGCTCATCCGCGACAACGTCGAGTTGTACGCCAGCTACCTCGAGGCCGGCACGGCGCCGGCTCTGGCACGTGACGAGCTGCTGGTAGCCCAGGCCCGTGCCGACCTCAAGGCCTTCCTGATCGACAATTCGCCTGCCGACCGCGAGTACCTGCGGCTGCGCCTGGCGGCCCAGGCCCAGTTCCCGCCGCTGACGCTTGCCGCCATGCTGCCCCAGGACACCCAGGAACTGATGTATGCCAGCGAGTCGGTGCCGGCCTTCTTTACCTATCGAGTGTGGCGCGAGTTCGTGCTGCCCGAGCTCAAGGACACCCTGGCGTCGGAAATCAAGCAGGAGCGGGACTGGGTGCTGGATGGCGAGACCGAACAGGACGCGGAGATCGCCAAGGCGCGCTTCGCCGATGCCATCCTGCGGCGCTACAAGCGGGACTACCTGTTCGCCTGGGAGCGCTTCCTGGCCAGCGTCGGCATTCGTCGCTTCGAAGGACTCGACGTCTCCCGTCAGCAGCTGACCCGACTCAGTGACTACCAGCGCTCACCGATCAAGCAGGTATTGCAGGCGGTGGACGCCAACACTCGCTGGGACAGCCCGAGCGTCGAGCAGCGACTGGCGGCGGCGTCGGCGGACGACGCGGCCAGCACCATAGACGGCGACATCCAAGGCAGTGCCACAGGCGAGGGAGGCGAAGGCGACGGCCCCGGGGTGTGGCGGCGCACCGTCGACTGGATCAGCCAGGACGGCAGTGACACGGCCCTGGCGGCGCTGGACTCGACGGACCTGCTGGCTGTCCATGATGGCGTGCTGGCGAGCTACTTCAGCCCGGTGGGCAAGCTGTTCGACAGCGATCCGGCCGATGGCAATGACGCCTCCCAGATGGATCGCTACCTGCTGCTGTTGCGCCAGTTGAAGGTGCGTCTGGACAGCATCCAGCGTGGTGATCCCGGCAAGCGTACCAAGTTGCTGGTGCAGGAGGTGATCGACGATCGCCCCAACGAGGTCACCGCACTGCGCAACTACGTCTCGGCCAATATCGATACCTCCCAGGACGAGCTGGTGCAGGCATTGTTGCGGCTGTTCCGTGACCCGGTGTCATTTTCTGTCGACAGCCTCAACGGGCCCATCGCCGGTTATCTGGCGGTGGCCTGGGGTGACCAGATTGCCACTCCCTGGAACAGCATGGTGAGGGGGCGTTATCCGGTCAATGACTCCGCCAATGAGGCCTCGGTGCGTGATCTTCGCCTGTTTGTTGACCCCGAGACAGGGCTGTTCACCCAGTTCGAGCAGGCCGAGGTCGGCAATCTTGGCGAGGCCTGGCAGGGGGACGAGCCGCTGGTGGATCCGCGGATCACCGAGACCATTGCCGGTGGCACCCAGGTGGGCGATGTGCTGGCGAGCCTCGGCGATGTCGAGAACGGCTTCGAGATCATGATCCAGCCGGCCCCCAACCTGACCTCGATCAGCCTGACCATCGATGGCCAGGAACAGGTCTACCGCAATGGCCAGCAGACCTGGCAGCGCTTCACCTGGCCCGGCGAACCGCGCCGTGCCGGGGCCAAGCTGGACGTGGTGACCTACAGCGGCATGCACGTGAACGTCTTCGACTTTCCGTCGCGCTGGGGGCTTCTGCGGATGATCGACTCCGCCGACGTCACCAACCTCGACGGCGTGCGCCAGCGTTTCACCTGGTACACCGGCGCGGGTCCGGTCAGCTTCGTTGCGCGCAACTTCGGCGGGGTCAAGCTCACCGACCTGAAGAAGGTACGCCAACTGCGCGTACCGACCCTGGGGGCCCGATGATGAGCACCACCACCGCCGGGGAGAGCCAGGCATGATCGGATTCTTCGGCAAGGCACCGAGCAGCGCCGATTTCGTGGCCAGCAACGCCACCCACAAGGACGTGCGCGAACTGGACGAATGGGTCCAGGGCGCGCTGTTCCGCCTGGCCGAGAGCGAGCCGCAGTGGGAGGCCCTGTGCGATGCCATGCCGACCTGCTTCTTCCACTTCCGGGCGAGCAACGGCTACTGGCTGCTCGGGGGGATCCGCATGTCCGGCGACGCCAGCGGCCGGCGCTACCCGCTGCTGATCTTCCAGCGTCTGGCGGTCGCGCCGGAAGCCGAAGGCAGCGTCGGCGTACACACCCTGAGCGAAGTGTTCTGCAACCAGATCCGTGCGTTGTTGCAGTGCGTTGCCAGCGGTGTCGCCGACGTTCAGGTATTGCACCAGCACCTCGCCGAATGGCGCGGACTACGCGAGGCCGACCTCAATCTGCACCAGCGTCTGCTCGAACGTTACCTCCAGGACGTGCGTTACCGCGATCTGTGCGAGGCCCTGTCACCGGCCTTTCCCGAGTTCGCCGGCAACGCCTTCGCCCTGCGCATGCAGGCCCTTCGCGAGGGGATCAAGCACGGCGAGCCACTGCAGGCGGTGATGCCGCTGCCGGCGGAGCGCGCGCTCAAGCGGCCTGCCGCGGATCTGTGGATGCACTGGCTGGAAGGGAGCCATCAGCGTGACAGCGCCGGCAAGGGCAGGCACCAGGCCAAGGCCAGCCTGCTGGTGGATGACTTCTTGCGTCCAAGACTCTGGCGCTTTGCCACGGCGGATCGCGATGCCCTGCGGATGGTGATGAATCTGGCGCCAAGGCTGTCGCGGCTGGACATGCTGGAACCGATCGAGGCGTTCACTCCTGTCCAGCCTGCCGACAGCGTTCCCGCAGCGACGCTCGACATGAAGACCTTTTTGGCACGCCTTCCCGATGGGAACCGTGCCAGTAAACTGGATGGGGCCCCGTTGTGATCAAGCGACTGTCACTGTTACTGCGCAAGTACCGCACCTATGCCATGGCGCTGGCCTTTTTCGCGATGATCTTCGTGATCTGGGGACTGGGCGTGTGGTGGGGGTTCTCCTCTCTGGGCAGCGTGCTGGCTGGCATCCTGTTCTTTCTGGTGGCCTCGGCACTGTATCTGCTGCTGCTCTACCGCGGCGTGGATCGCCAGGACGAGGTGGAATCCGCGCTGATCCAGAGCGCCGATGACGCCGTGCTGGGCGCCTCGCCAGAGGACCGCGAAGAGGTCAGCCTGCTGCGCGAGCGACTGCTGGAAGCGCTGGAGCGAATGAAGAAGGGTGATGGTGGCAAGGGGCGCAAGCGCGATCTGCTCTATCGGTTGCCATGGTATCTGGTCATCGGCCAGCCGGCGGTGGGCAAGAGCACCCTGGTCTATCGTTCCGGTCTCGATTTTCCCTTCGCCGACCGTGAGCACGCGCGGATCGCCGGCGTCGGTGGCACCCGACACTGTGACTGGTTCTTCAGCAGCGAGGCGGTACTGCTCGACTCGGCCGGTCGCTATACCGCCTCCGAAGAGGACGCCTCGCGCTGGCGGGCCTTTCTTGGCCTGCTACGCCAGCATCGCCCGCGGCGGCCGCTCAATGGCCTGATCGTGGCGGTCAGCATCGACGAGTTGATCGGTCGTCCTGCCCCCGAGCGTGAATCGCTGGTGCTGAGGCTGCGCGAGCGCCTGCAGGAGACCTACGATCAGCTCGGGACCGTGGTGCCGATCTACCTGGTGTTTACCAAGAGTGACCTGATTCCTGGTTTTCGTCAGTTCCACCACCAGCTGGCACCGACAGAGCGTGACGAGGTGCTGGGCTGGACCTTTGCCCACCAGGACTTCGAGACGGCTAACTGGGCCGGGCGTTTTGGCGAAGCCCTTGATGGCCTGGTGAAGCGCTGTCGCACCATCGGCGAGCAGCGCCTGGTCGAAGGCGACATGATCCATACCCGTGACGATCCGGCGGCGCTGGAGTTCCCGCTGGAGCTGCGCGCCCTGGCGCCGTTGCTATCCAGCTTTGCCGGGTCCCTGCTCAAGGCCAACCCCTATCAGAGCTCACCGCTGCTCAGAGGCTTCTACTTCACCAGTGCGCTGGCTGATGGTCAGCCCGCCATGGGCGAGCATGCCCGGGCGGTGGAGAGTCGCTTCGGGCTTGCCGCCAGTCGCGGTGTCACGGCTCCCCAGGACGGCAAGAGCCTGTTCGTGACCGGCCTGTTCTCCCAGGTGATCCTGCCTGACCAGCACCTGGTCGGACTCTACAGCGGTCCCAATCGGGAGCGTCGGCGCCAGCTACGCTGGTGCTGGGTGGCGCTGGCGCTGGCGGCGGTGATGGTCAGCGGCTGGGCGCTGTCGTTCTCGCGTAACGCCGACGAACTCGCCGCCATCGACACCAGCCTGGCCGAGGCGCGAGTGGCCGATGGCCAGCACCTCGATGGCTACACCCGCTGGGAAGCGCTGGACGCCCTGCGTGTCGGCGTCGCCCACTACGTCGAACGCGATGGGCAAGGCGCGCCCTGGTCACTGGGGATGGGCTTGTACCACGGCGATGACATCTCGCCGGCGCTGCGCAAGGCCTACTTCGACGAGATCGAGCGCAGCATGCTGCGCCCGGTGGCCGACAACCTGGGCCAGGCGCTCTACACCCTGCCGACCATTCCGGTGTATCGCTCGGGGGAATCCGAACGCATCACGGCGATCGACCTGCCCAATGTCGAGCCCAACGCGCGTCCTGCCGACAACAGTCCTCAGGCGCTGGCCGACTTCGGCAATGCGGCCCTCGGCACCTACGTGGAGCTGTCGCGTACCCCAAGGCCCAAGGTCTCCGAGGCGTTGCTGCGCCAGCGCCTGCCGGACTACTGGTACCCAGCGATCAGCGCCCATGACACAGGCGAGCGCGATCCTCGGGATCTCGACTTTGCCAGTCGTCAGATCGCCTTCTATGCACGCCAGATAGAGGCACCGGACGTGCCACGCATCGACGACAACTCGTTTCTGATCTCGTCGAGCCGCAACTATATCGACGGCCTGCTGGATCACTCCTTGCGCACGCTGGAGACCATCACCCTGGAGTCGGACACCTTGTTCTCCTTTGGTCGTGCCGACTTTGCCGGTCTGCAGGCGGCGGGGCAGCAGCAGCTCAACCGGATCGCCGAACGCCTGGTCAACACCCCCGGTATCGGGCGCATCACCATCACCGGGCACGCCGATCAGATCGGTTCTGCGCAGACCAACAAGCGTCTATCGCTCGAGCGCGCCCAGACCGTACGCACCTACCTGATCGGCAAGGGAGTCACACCCGAGATGGTCGAGGCCGTCGGTGCCGGCAGCGAGCGCCCCCTGGTGCAGTGCGAATCACAACTTGGCCGCAGCGAACGGATTCGCTGTCTGGCCCCCAATCGTCGGGTGGAGATCGCCGTGCGTGCCTCGAGCTGAGCACGCGGGATCTTCCGTTCCGTCGGCAAGACGGCATCGCTTCCCTCACGGGCAATAGAGGGGGTGGGTCGCAAGGGCAGCAACAGAAGCCAGGATGCTTCTGGCGGTAGCGTGCCCGGTCACAGGCCCGTGGAGGCGATCAGCGATCGTCGCCCGCAACGCCTGATTTTCACCATCGCAATCAAAAGGAAGACAACACATGGCATTCGATGCATACCTCAAGGTCGACGGTATCCCCGGTGAAAGCCTGGATTCCAACCACACCGACTGGATCGAGCTGCTCAGCTTCGAGTTCGGCGCCAGTCAGTCCACCTCGGCCACCGCCAGTTCCGCCGGTGGTGCCTCAGCCGAGCGCGTCAATCTCAGCGAGTTCGCCATCAAGAAGTTCATCGACAAGGCGTCTCCGAAGCTGTTCGAAGCCTGCTGCCGCGGCCAGCACATCAAGGAAGTGGTGCTGCAGGTGCACCGTGCCGGTGGTGAGCAGGTGCGCTACGCCGAAGTCCGTCTGGAGGAAGTGATCGTTTCCTCCACCGAGATGGAAGGCATGTCGGGCTTCTCTGACACCGGCAGCGGCGGTGGCACGGACTCCGTGCATGACTCCCGTCACGACCTGCCGACCGAGGAGATCAAGTTCAACTACTCGCGAATCAAGGTCACCTACACCCAGCAGAAGCGTCAGGACGGCCAGGGTGGCGGCAACATCGCCGGTGGCTGGGACCGTACCCGCAACCGCGTGTACTCCTGATCAACGCTTGGGAACGCCTGACATCTGCTGGTTGAAGAGACGTCGGGCGGGTTACGGCCATGGGGCAACCCATGGCCGTGCTTCCCGGTCAGCCCCTCGAGCCCGTGGTGTTATCTCCGGGGGCTGACCAGGAAGCCAGGCCAGAAGGCCAAGGAAAGCAAGCCAAGGAAAACACGCCAAGGAAAGCAAGCCAGACCACAAGGCCGGACCAGGACGCCTGAAAGAACACCGCGGAACCCGGCTGCCTGGGATCGATCATCGAGGACGACACCTCATGGTGGACGCCGGTGACGGCCACCAGTGACGACTACCAGAACCACAAGCGCCCGGGGCAAGGGATGCCCCCGGTGTGACCTTAGATGCAGGAGACAACGCCCATGGTCGATGAATGGAATCGCGAGGCCCTGCTCGCGCCGATCGGTGAGCAGGGAGTAGGGGAGGACCTGAGCTTTTCGCTGGTGGTCGACGAGATCAAGGAAGCACGGCGAGCCGACCCCAGCTATCTAAGCCAGGGTGACTGGCAGTCGGACCTCAAGCGCGCCGACTGGAATGCGGTGATCGCGCTGTCGTCTCAGGCCCTGGCCGAGCAAAGCAAGGACCTGATGCTGGCCGGCTGGCTGTGCGAAGGACTGGCCCACCGTGACGGCTTTGCAGGCCTGGCCTTTGGGTTGGAGCTGGTGGCGGCCCTGTGCGAGACCTACTGGGGGGGGCTCTATCCCACCCTGGAAGAGGGTGAGGAAGAACGTCTGGGGCGCTTCACCTGGCTGGACGACACCCTGGCGTCGATGGTCGGCAGCATCGCCCTGCTCGATGGTCAGGGCGGGGCTCAGAGCAGTGATCACGGCTATGGCCTGGATCGCTACGAAGAGTCACGCCAGGTAGAGAACCTGGCGCGCAATGACCCCACCGTCATGGACGAAGCGCTCAAGGAAGGCAAGATCAATGCCGAGATCTTCCAGCGTTCGGTGGTGCTGACAGACCCCGAACGACTGATCGAACTCTACCGCCATATCGAAGCCTGCCTGCACGCGCTTTCGGCGCTGGACGACGTGCTGGTCGCCCGGCTCGGAGACCTGGCGCCGAGCTTCAGCCGACTTTCGACGGTACTCAAGGACTGTCTTGGCTTGATCGAGCGCCTGCTGGGTGACAAGGGCGTTCGTCTCGACGTCGTCGAGGATCCAGCACAAGACGACAGCATCCCGGAACACTCGCCCACACCGCAGGCCAGCACCCCGGCGCGATCTCAACGTCCAAGCGGCGCGCTTCGCACCACCCCGGAGACCCGCGAAGAAGCCTTTGCCATGCTCGGTGCGGTAGCCCAGTACTTCAAGGCCGCCGAGCCCCACAGCCCGGTACCTTATCTGGTCGAACGAGCGGTGCGCTGGGGGCGGATGCCGCTGGAAGACTGGCTGCGTGACGTGATTCGCGAGGACAACGTCGTCGACAGCATCCGCGAAACCCTGGGCACCCAGACCAGAGACGAGCACAGCTCATGAACCGAGGGGACAGGGATTCAAGCAGGGCGTCGCTGTACGACCGCCTCAGGCCACGGCAATCGACCCTCGAGCAGATGGCCAGGCAGCAGGCAACGCCAGCACCGGAACGGCGCTACGACCCTGACCGGCTGAGGGTGATCGATGGCGTGGCGCTGACCTCGGCGGGACTGGTGGGGTGGGGGAATGTTCCAGCACCTGCGGTGCCTACACCGTTGGAAGGCGTCCAGTCTCCTGGTGGGAATTGCTTCCTGTGTCATAAGGTCGTAGACACGATACCTATTGCTTCATCGCCGGATGGACAGGCTATTGATCAGAAGACGACGCGACTATTGGAGTTGGTACATTCTCTGGCGTTGGAAGCTCTAGATTTGTTGGATAAAGCTCCCAAAAATGCGATCTCTGATATGGGGTTCGATATCGCAGTGAGTTTTCCATCCGATGGCCTTGTTAGCACTCACGCATTTCTTGAGTACATTAGGGAGCTGCTGAAAGCATCTTCTTTTTATCAGAGTATGGGTAAGTTGATATGCCTTGATAATAGCATTGGTCTGCACGCGGCAGTTGCCGCGTCGGTGCTAACTAGTCCCTACATACTCTGGATTAGTGCTGACTCTTTTTGCTCGAGCAGTGGGGTCATCCAGCTTGAGCAGCAATCGCTTTTGGCGAGCCCACCGCGCTATAAAGGCACGCATCCAGGGGAAGCATGTGCAGCAGTGCTACTTCAGCGAATCGAGGGAAATAGCAGCGCTTTCCAAGATGGTTGGTGGCTTAGTCCATCGGTAAATTTACACCACAGTGCACGAGCACAGCAGTCCAGACGATCGCGACTGGATTGTATGAGAGAACTCCTCAATACAGTTTCTTCAGATTTAGTTGATAGCGAACCTTCCGTTGCGATTGCTGATGTCGGAAAACTACCGGAGAGGGTGTCCGATGTATGTGCTGCGTTACTTGATCGCTGGGGCCATCCTGACACTATCGAAGATATTTACTTTACGGATAGCTTCTGTGGCTGGTCGGGTAGTGCTCTCAATGCGGTTCAGATTGTCTTGGCAATTGCTGCCTTGACCGAAAAAAAACACGCTGGCAGTGCACTAATACTTGAAGTAGCAAGCGAGACAACGAGTGGTACTGCCTTCCTCTTGCCTTGTAGCGCCGTTGCCGAGGGAGTCGGCGGGGTGCAATCACAACGTGGGGTATAGACATGTTCAATTCTGGTGACGGCATCATCGTCCTGGGCGATACCACCAGCCACGGCGGCACCGTGGTCAGCGCCCAGTCCAACTACCTGCTCAACGGCACCCCGGTCGCGGTGGTCGGGGACATGGTGGCCTGCCCGCAGAAGGGCCATGGCGTCTGCCCCATCGTCGAAGGCCACCCCACCATCACCCTGAACGGCAAGAGCGTGGCCTTTCACGGCTGCCACACCGCCTGCGGCGCGACCTTGATCTCGGCTTGTGGTGGCGTCCACGGACTCGGCTGACAACGCCCTTTTTCGCTCGCCGTCGTCGCCAAGGAAGGCCCTTCGGGCATCGCAGCAAAGGACAAAGGCAATGAATAACTCATCGTGGTTGGACAAGATGCTGGCGTCGTTCGACGTCAGCCTGTCGCAGCATCAGCGGCTAGTCACCCTGGCGCTGGAGGGTGTCGAGCTGATCCCCCATCGTCTGGTGGGTGAGGAACGTATCTCGCGGCCGTTTCGTTACCGGCTCGACGCCATCTCTCAGTCCGGCAACATCGAGCTCAAATCGCTGATGGCCAGACCCGCGACACTGTCGATACGCCAGGCCGATGGCCAGTATCGGCAACTCTCGGCGCTGGTGGAGTCCGCCGCGCTGCTGGGCGAGGACGGCGGCGTCTACTACTACCAGTTGAGCCTGGTTCCCTGGCTGACCATGCTCGAGCTTGGCCGCGACAGTCGCATCTTCCAGGACCACAGCGCCATCGAGGTGATCGAGCGGGTGTTTCAGGGCCACGAGGTGGCCCACGGCGGCTGGCGCTTCGATCTGAGGCGCGAGTACCCGGCGCGCAGCTACTGCGTCCAGTACCGGGAAAGCGACTACCACTTTGTCAATCGCCTGATGGAGCAGGAGGGCCTGTTCTATTACTTCGAGCATCTGGGCAACCCGGAAAATGACGGTAAGAACGCGGGCGAGAGCGAGAACGCGGCGACTGGCGCTGCAGGGCTCGGTCATCGGCTGGTGATCACCGATGACGTGGCGACCTGCGATGCGGTCGCGCCTCACCAGATCCGCTTCCACCGCCAGGACGCCACCGAGACCGAGGACGCTATCACCCAGTGGGGCGGACGGCGACAGCAGCAACCCAACCGGGTCAGCCTTGGCACCTTCGACTACAAGCAGCCAAGGCTGATCAAGCGAACCTCGCTGGACACCCTGCACAATCAGGGCAACCTGACCGACCAGGAGGTCTACGACAGCCCTGGCGAGTACTACTATCGCGACCACTTTCGCGGCGAACGTCTGACTGCCAACCGGCTCGAAGCGCTGGAATCAAAGGCCAAGCGCTTCTTTGGTGCCGGTGGTGCCCGCCAGCTTCAGGTTGGACGTCACTTCGAGCTGACCCAGCACGAACGCCACCAGCACGGCGACAGCGACGAGCGCACCTTTCTGTTGCTGGGCCTTAGCGTGCACGCCGAGAACGCTCTGCCGGTGTCGGCCCACCTGACCACCCTGCCGGGCAGCCTGCAGCAGGAGCTTGATCATGCCCGCCGGGCCCACGGCCTGGAAGACGAGAGCCTCCACCGCGACGACTATCAGCGTGCCGGGACCGGCCACTACCTGGTCGACTTCGAAGCCCAGCGCTTGAGCCAGCCCTACCGTTCGTCGCTCGATCACCCCCGTCCGGTGGTCGGCGGCCCCCAGACCGCCATCGTGGTCGGCCCCGAAGGTGAAGAGATCCACACCGACCGGCTCAATCGGGTCAAGGTGCAGTTCCACTGGGACAGGCTGGGTGGCAATGACGCCCAATCGAGCTGCTGGCTCAGGGTCGCCCAGCCCAACGCCAGCGGCGGCTGGGGCGGCGTGTTCGTGCCACGCATCGGCCAGGAGGTGATCGTCGACTTCCTGGAGGGTGACCCGGATCGCCCGCTGGTCACCGGACGGGTCTACAACGGTGACCAGCGTCCCGAATGGCACTCCAACGGCCTGCTGTCGGGCTTCAAGTCCAAGACCTACCGGGGCGGCAAGTACAACGAACTGGTGTTTGATGATGCCACCGATCAGGAGCGGGTACGCCTTAACTCCGAGCACGCCAAGAGCCAACTGAACCTGGGCTACCTGATCCACCAGCAGGGCAACACCAGGGGCGCCTTTCGTGGTACCGGCTTCGAGTTGCGCACCGACGCCTA
>NZ_JASHIT010000021.1:0-93128 GCF_030733595.1 Halomonas sp. MMSF_3323
GGTGACGGTGTCCACACCCGATCCGGCGGTGACACTGGCCGCTGCGGTGACGGTAAGGTCTCGAGTCACGTCCAGGGTGTTGGCGCCATCGCCCATGGCGATGGCGAGCGAGCCGGCCTTGACGCTGGCGTCGAGGGTGATGCGGTCATCACCACCCGTGGTTTCGACATCGAAGGCGTTGGTAACTGTAAGCGTGTCGCTTACGCTCAGGACGTTATCGCCGGCGCCCAGCGCCAGGCTCAGCGAGCCCGCCTGATGGGTGCCGTTGAAGGTGACGGTGTCCACACCCGATCCGGCGGTGACACTGGCCGCTGCGGTGACGGTAAGGTCTCGAGTCACGTCCAGGGCGTTGGCACCCTCGCCCATGGCGAGGGAGAGCGAGCCGGCCTGGATACTGGCGTCGAAGGTGATGCGGTCATCGCCCTCTTCGGTCGTCACATCAAAGGCGTTGGTTACCGTCAGGCTGTCTTTGACGCTCAGCACGTTATCGCCGGCGCCCAGCGCCAGGCTCAGCGCGCCCGCCTGATGGGTGCCGTCAAAGGTGACGGTATCGACGCCGGTGCCGGCGGTGACACTGGCCGCTGCGGTGACGGTAAGGTCTCGAGTCACGTCCAGGGTGTTGGCACCCTCGCCCATGGCGATGGAGAGCGAGCCGGCCTGGATGCTGGCGTCGAAGGTGATGCGGTCATCGCCCTCTCTGGTCGTGACATCGAAGGCGTTGGTCACGCCCAGTGAGTTGTTGACGGACAGCACGTTATTCCCGGCGCCCAGCGCCAGGCTCAGCGAGTCCGCCTGATGGGTGCCGTTAAAGGTGACGCTGTCCACACCCGATCCGGCGGTGACTTCGGCCAGACCATCGACGGTAAGGTCTCGAGTCACGTCCAGGGTATTGGCGCCCTCGCCCATGGCGAGGGATAGCGAGCCGGCCTGGACGCTGGCGTCGAAGGTCAGGGAGTCATCGCCACCCGTGGTTTCGACATCGAAGGCGTTGGTGACCGTCAGGCTGTCTTTGACGCTCAGCACGTTATCGCCGGCGCCCAGCGACAGACTCAGCGAGCCCGCCTGGTGGGTGCCGTTGAAGGTGACGGTGTCCACACCAGAGCCAGCGGTGACACTGGCCGCTGCGGTGACCGTCAGGTCCTTGGTCACGTCCAGGGTATTGGCGCCCTCGCCCATGGCGATGGAGAGCGAGCCGGCCTGGATGCTGGCGTCGAAGGTGATGCGGTCATCGCCACCCATGGTTTCGACATCGAAGGCGTCGGTCACGCCCAGTGAGTTGTTGACGCTCAGGACGTTATCGCCGGCGCCCAGCGCCAGGCTCAGCGAGCCGGCCTGATGGGTGCCGTTAAAGGTGACGCTGTCCACACCCGATCCGGCGGTGACACTGGCCGCTGCGGTGACGGTGAGGTCTTCGGTTACGCCCAGGGCATTGGCGCCCTCGCCCATGGCGATGGAGAGCGAGCCGGCCTGGATGCTGGCGTCGAAGATCAGGGAGTCATCGCCCTCTTCGGTCGTGACATCGAAGGCATTGGTGACGGTGAGTGTGTCGCTTACGCTCAGCACGTTATCACCGGTGCCCAGCGCCAGACTCAGCGCGCCCGCCTGGTGGGTGCCGTTAAAGGTGACGGTGTCGACGCCGGAGCCGGCGGTGACTTCGGCCAGACCGTCGACGGTGAGGTCTTGGGTCACGCCCAGGGTGTTGGCGCCATCGCCCATGGCGATGGAGAGCGAACCGGCCTGGATGCTGGCGTCGAAGGTCAGGGAGTCATCGCCCTCTCCGGTCGTCACATCAAAGGAGTTGGTTACCGTCAGGCTGTCTTTGACGCTCAGCACGTTATTCCCGGCGCCCAGCGCCAGGCTCAGCGAGCCCGCCTGATGGGTGCCGTTAAAGGTAACGGTGTCGACGCCGGAGCCGGCGGTGACTTCGGCCAGGCCGTCGACGGTAAGGTCTCGAGTCACGTCCAGGGTGTTGGCGCCATCGCCCATGGCGATGGAGAGAGAACCTGCCTGGATGCTGCCATCGAAGGTGATGCGGTCATCACCACCCGTGGTTTCGACATCAAAGGCGTCGGTCACGCCCAGTGAGTTGTTGACGGACAGCACGTTATCGCCGGCGCCCAGCGCCAGGCTCAGCGAGCCTGCCTGGTGGGTGCCGTTAAAGGTGACGGTGTCCACACCAGCGCCGGCGGTGACACTGCCCAGGCCGGTGACGGTGAGGTCTTCGGTCACGCCCAGGGTGTTGGCACCCTCGCCCATGGCGATGGAGAGCGAGCCGGCCTGGATGCTGGCGTCGAAGGTGATGCGGTCGTCGCCACCAGTGGTTTCGACATCGAAGGCATTGGTGACGGTGAGTGTGTCGCTTACGCTCAGGACGTTATCGCCGGCGCCCAGCGACAGACTCAGCGAGCCGACCTGATGGGTGCCGTTGAAGGTAACGGTGTCGACGCCTGCGTTGCCGTCGATTCTCAGGCTCGCCGCCTCGACACTACCCTCGATAGTGACGCTATTGTCACCATCGCCGCCGGCAATGTTGAGTTGCTGGGCGATGTCCAGGCTACCCTGCTGGGTCAGCGCATCATTGCCGGCGCCCAGCGCCACACTCATGCTGTCGGCTTTCAGGCTTGCACCCGCCGCGATCAGTACCGTCTGGCGCTTGTCACCTCCTTCCAGAGTGATATCACCGGCCACTGTCCAGTCACCACGCAATTCGACCTTGGCCTCCGGCGTGTCCCGGAAGGCGGGCTGGTCTTCATCTGGCGTGTCGACCTTCATCACCACATGGCGCGCGGCCTTCACGATGATGTCGTTGGCCTTGAATAGCAGATCGTCGCCCGCGGTCATCAGGATGTCGCGACCGGCATCCAGCGTCACCCCTGCCTCGATGTGCAGGTAGTCTTCGTTGTCATTGGCGTCAGAGGTGTTTTCCCTGGCCGTCAGCACGATATCGCCATCAGCCGAAACGATATCCTCGGTCACCGTGATCGGACTGTTGGCGGTTATCTCGATATCGCCGGTGGCCGTCAGTCCCAGACCATGGATGGTCAGATGTCCGGTGTTGTTGAGGTAGACCTTGCCGTCGCGGGACTGGCCTTCCAGGGTACCGATACGGGAGGTCAGCACCTTGCTCTTGGTACCCACGTCCTTGACCGCGATCAGACGTACCCCGGCGGTCAACAGGTTGAACGTCTCGTTGGCACCCAGGGCGCTGTAGATGGCGCCCTGCGAGAACACGAACGCCAGTGCATCGGTGGAGCCCGCCGGCCCCGCCTGCACGGTTCCCAGCCGCAGATCACCCTTCACCTCACGCACGAACACGGAATCGGCGCTATCGATATCGACGCGCCCCGCGGTGTCATCGGTGACCAGCGCCAGCAGGCGATCGGCGGCGCCGACTCCGCCGAAGCCGGTCTCGAGCTGCAGCGTTTTCGCCTCGATGTCGCCGCGGAATTCATCGGCATGGGTCGCGATGATGGAGTTGAGCGCGCTGAGTTCGACCCGCTCCCCCCCCTTGATATGGCCGACCCTGAGATTGCCATCCACCGCCGCCAGGTAGACGTCTTCGCCGGCATCGACGGTGACGACACCATCGCCGCGCGTGGCCAGCTCGATGGCGTTGGTCGCCTGGCCCACGCTGTCGCCGGCGATCAAGGTGACATTGTTGGCCAACACCTTGAGCAGGTCATGGTTCAGCCCGTCGATGATGCTGCCCGCGGCCTTCAGCCACAGGTCGCCGCGCTCGGTGAACAGGGTCGAGATCGCCAGATCCCCCTCGATCTCGTGCAGCGAGATATCGCCCTGAGCGCGTGCGGTCAGGGTGGCGGCATCGGTCAGGGCCAGCTTGAGCGGTGCACTGGCGCCGGAACCGATCTGCCCGCTGGCCGCTTCCAGCACCAGATCCGAGGTGCGTATGACCAGGTCGGCACCGGAGGACGTGGCCGCCAGGATCGATCCGGACACCTTGACCCTGGCGTCCTGTCCGGCCACCAGCTTGGCCAGGCGAATATCGGTCTCCGACACCACGTAGGCCGAGTTGGCGGCGGTGATAAAGGTATCGCCTGCGTTTTCGATGGCGAAGTCATCGATCAGGTTGATCGAGATGTAGCGAATCAACTGCTCACCGCTACTGACCTGGGTCTGGGGGTCCAGCAACACCGTTGCCAGCTCCACCTGGGCACCAAGCTCGCCGACCACCTCCAGCGCGGTGGACAGCTCCAGCGTGCCGCCGCTTATCGCGGTCACGGTGTAGTAACGTCCATTCTCGGTCACATTGAGCGACTTGCCGGCAAGATCGACGGCCTCGCCCACCTTGAACACGCTGGTATCCCAGCTCTGCCCGTCGGTGCGCACCAGCTTGACCGTGGTCACGCCCTGGTCGCGCTGGATATCAAGGAAGTCCACCACGGCGCTCTGTGGCGCCTGCTTGAGGTAGGTGACATCGGCCCGTTCGGCGGCGGACAGCAGTACCCGCTGCTCGTCGGAGAGCCCGGTCAGCCCACCTGACATGTCGAGCAGCTCGCGTCCGCGGGCCACACCGACACTGTCGCCGGCGATCAGGGTGATATCGCCCCCGGCAATCACGTTGGGTTCCTGAATCTCGGTGCGAGTATCGGTGGTTTCCTGCAACAGGCCCGCGCCGATCAGCGACAGCAGCTCCTGCTCGGTCCACACCTTGATGCTGCCGCGCACCTGCTCCTTCTCTGCCGCGCTAAGGGTGACCTTGAAGCTTGCGTCCTGGTACTCGGTCGCACTGCCGTAGACGTCATACAGCTCGTGGTAGATATCGGTGCGATCGGACTCGATGCCCGTGAGGCGAGCCTCGATCTGGGCGTCGTCGAGACCCTGGTCGGCGAAACGCTGACGATAGGCGTCACGCTCCGCCTGGGACAGCCTGATCACCTGATCGCTGGCGTAGAACGCCACACGCCGGTAGGTCAAGGTGTTGCCCTGGGCCACGCCAGCCCCGGAGGCCAGGATCAACCCTTCTGCGCTGAGGTCGGTCAGACTGTCGATGGTGAAGTAGCTGCCATCGGCCCGATAGAAACGATGCTCGACGCGGGCATCACCGGCGGCGATGTCCGGCGCGCTGAGGCGCAGCTCGTCACGTACTTCCAGGGTGCCGCCGCTACCATCGCTGATCTGACGCACAAGACCGAGCAGGATGGCCCCGCTGTCGACGCTGAGCACACTGTAGCTGGTGCCATCGGCCAAGCCGCCGATCCAGTCGTCGGAGGTTGCCTGGCGGTAGTTCCAGTAGGTGTTGTACTCCTGGGTCTTGCGGGTTGCCAGGTCGTCCTGGGCGTCCTGAATCTTCTGCTCGGCGGCGCTGCCGACCAGATTGAGCTGTGACCAGACGCCGTCACGCAATTGCTCGACCGTACGTTCATCGACCGTGGCGGCGTCATTGCGGTCGAGCAGATTCCCCGCGGCACGCACCCAGACGTCGCCCAGGCGGCTTTCGACCCGTTCGATCCCCAGGTCCCCGCTGAGCTGATCGATGGCAATATCGCCACCGGCCACGGCATTGAGACGGCCATCGGCGTGCTGGGCCAGGGTCAGGGGGGCGGCCAAGGAGCCGATCGCATCGTCGGCCGCCAGACTCAGGTTGTTGCCCTTGACGTGGACACCGCCAAGGGCACTGCCCGCCTTGAGTGAGCCTTCGGCAGACAGGCTGACGTCGCCCCAGCCGCTGTGGGCGCGCAGCACGATCAGGTCAGCGTTTTCGTGCGCCAGATTCAGCGGACCACGCTCGGTCACGGCGTCCACCGTCATGGTCATCGCCGCAGCGCCGCCAGCGCCCTCGATGGACAGGAGCTTCAACGCCGAACCATCACCGATACCGTCCGCTGCGCGCAATACCACGCTGGCGCCGGAGACCCGCACATCACGGGTCGGGTCATTGTAGTGAAGAATCTGGCCATCGCTGTCGATGCGTGTCTCGCCGTTGTAGTTGGCCAGATCCCCGAGCACCACCACGTCGCCCACCGAATCGATATTGATCGAACCCGTAGCCTGGCCGAAGAAGCTGATATCCACCGACTTGTTGGCGGCCACCGAGTGGGTGTGCAGGATCTGACTCGACTGTTCCTGGACGAACTTGGCGTAGTGGGTCTTCTTGCCATACCAGGTGCTGGTCGACCACTTGTCGACGAGCTGCGGATCGGTCCACTCGCTGGCATTGACCTCGCTCTTGTTGTACTGATAGCCGGACTCGCTGCTGGTATAGAAGTAGGACAGCGAATCCTGCAGGCGCCCAGGCGATATCTCGGATTCGCCCCAGTTCAGGGTATCCGGGTCGGCGGCAAAGGCGTCGATTCCCGCCCAGGCGCTGGAGGCGGTCTGAGCATAACGTCGCTTGGAGCTGTCCTGGACCACGCTGAAGCCGTAGCGCACATCACTGTCCGGCGTATAGCTGTAGGTCTTGCCAGGATCGGCGAAGTCGTAGCGATACTCGGTCACCAGGGGATTGGTACTGGAACCCTTGTACTTGTCGGCGATCCGTAGATAGCCCTCGCCATGACGGCTGACGTCGAGATCCCCCACCGCCAGGGTGTAGGAAGTGTTGTTGGTGATATTGATCGCACCATAGCCCCCCAGCACCTCAAGCTTGCCGTTGCCGGTATTGGCGATGTGACCGGTGATATCCAGCTTGCCGCCGCTGATGGCAAGGCCGGTGACCTCTATCTGGCGAGTATGGCCATTGAAGATCACCAGGGCGTCGCCGGAGGACGCCGACAGCGTCAGGTTACCGCTGGAGCCGCTGCGGATGTGGTCGGCGATACGCTGGGCATCGGCGGCGCCGATGGTCAGGTCGTAGCCGTCGACGCCGGCACGAATATAGCCGTTGAGGTTGACGTATTCGGCATCGATGACGATGCTGCGCGCCTCCACTTGTGGGCTCGCGCTAGCGCTGTTGGCGATCGCGGATAGCGCATCAGCGTCCAGCGCCCCTGCGCCATCGTCGCCATCGGCTCGCACCGCGGCAGCATCCGCATTACCCCCGGGGTTGAACTGTGACAGCCCCTTGATCGTCAGTTCGCCCGGCGAGCTCAACAGGATGCTTTCAGCGCGCATCTCGTTTTCCACCGAGATGGATCCCTTGGCGTAGCCGATCAGCTCACCGGAAATATTGCGGGTCAGCCCACCGAACACCAGGCTCGAGGGCGGAGCGGTGTCAAAGATTCGTCGGTCGTAGAGCGACTCCGCGTCGCTGTAGCCAAGCGCCCCCATCAGCACGTCGCGGATCTTCTTCTGGTTGGCGTCGTCCTCGCTGAAGGCAACACCGTAGCTGTTGACCACGGTGATGCGCGGCTGGCCATTCTGAGCGCCAGGGTCTCCCTCCACCTTCAAGCCGGCGCTCACGCTCGCGTTGATGGCGTCGATCTCGGCGCTGGAAGCCACCTGGGTCAGGTTCAGGTAGAGCCCCCCGGTAACCTGGGGAATCTCGATATCGCCCAGTACCATGCGCGAGGGCGCCTTGTTGAGGATGGTGATGCTGGCGTCGGTGGGCGCCTCGACAACGCCGTCACCGCTCAAGTCGTCGGCGTAGACGTAGACCGCCCCCGCCTGGGCCCAGACGTCATCCAGGGTGATGGTCAATTCGTCCACCCGACTGACGATCAGCTGGCCGTTGACCTTCTCGCCATAGCCTTCATCGACCAGGGCCTGCTCGAGGCGCGCGATCTCGCCCTGGTAGAAGTCGACCAGCCGGGTATTGCCGGAGTTGCGATAGACGTTGTATGCCTCGCGAATGCGTTGAAGTTCGTCGACCAGTCCGCTCTGACCCGGAGTGACGCTCACCGCGAAACCAATATCGTCATGGCCGGATTCGGCCACGATATAGTTGCCACTATTGGCCACCTTGGCCGCTAGCTGGTCCTCGAGGGCTGCCATTTCGGCTTCTTTCTGGGTGCGCTCGGCGGGGGTCAGGCTGGTGCTGTTGAGCGCTTCTGCGAGGGCATTGATGCGCGAATTGAGATCCGCGATGTCTTGCTGTTCCTGCGTTACGTCGATCACCCCGAGCACCAGCGTCTTGTGGCGCCCCAGGCCGGTTTCCACCCGGCCGTCGATAATCACGTCGGCGTCGGCGTCGGTCTCGACATCGCCGTCCACCAGTTGAGCGCCGCCGCTGCCGAGGGCGGCGTCGATGGCGCTGCCCACCGCCGACAGCCAGTTGACGCCCTTGGCCCGCGCCTCCATGTCGCTGAAGCCAAAGCGCTCGGTAAAAAGCAGGATATCCCGCGCACCGATGACCTCGGCCCCGCTTGCCACCTCGATGCGGTTGGTCTGGTCCATCTTGGCCAGGGCGTTGAGGTCATCGATCGGAATGATGCTGCCGGCGAAGCTGTCGAGCACCGCGCTGACCGCGTAGCGATCACGCTCGCCCTGGGCACTGCCACCGGCCACGATATCGATATTGCCAAGCGCGGACACCTTGGCACCACCGCGCACGGTGACCCTGTTGTCCGGAGTCACCACCACCTTGGCGCTGCCCACCCCGACGGTGGCCGCGCCATAGGTATCCATCAGCAGGGTCGCCGCCAGGTCGCCGCCGCCACGGGCCGACATCAGCAGTTCGCCCTGGCTGACCAGCTCGGCGTTGCTCTTGATCTCGACGCTGGCGGCCAGATTGGTGGTCAGGATGTCCACCGTGATACCGGCGCCGGAGGCCAGGCCGCCGGCGGTCAGGTTGACCTTCTCCTTGAACACCACCTGGTTCTTCGCCGCCAGGCGCAGATCACCGTCACTGGTGTGCAGGTACGCACCCGCACCGACCACCACTCGGGTATTCAGATCGAGACGGGCGACGCTGGAGGCGCCGGCGCCGGCCACCGCACCACCGGCCACCCCACGGATATTGCCATCGTCGGTGCCTGCCAGACGCTGCTTGTCCAGCCGGGTATCGCTGAATACGTCGATCGCCGCAGCCTTGACCAGCGCCTTGTCACCGACCTCGGCCAGGGTATTGGCGGTAATCCAGTAGCGCGACTCGGCACCGCTTCCGGCGAACACGCCCCCGGAGACACTCATGATGCGGGCGTCGACGTCGAAGCTCTGATCGGCGTGTACGGTCAGCAGGCCGCTGTTGCCGGCAGCCTTCACCAGCAGCAGTTCGGCGGCGCCGATCAGCGCTTCGGTGGTGGCATGCTGGGTGACGTGGGTGGCGGCGCCGGCGCCGGCGGCCACACCGCCACTGCCGGCCAGGGCGTCGAGGGTCGCTTCCAGCTGCCCGTTCGCACGGACGCTGGCGTCTCCGGCGAGGATGCCATTGCCGCTGCCAATGCGCGCACGACTGACGGTGCGCTGATCGACGGTAACCTTGGCGGCACCCGCCGCCACCAGGCCGCCGACGATACTGCTGGACTTGCCAGAGAGGCGCGAGATCAGGTCGCTGGTGACGTCCAGCCGCCCGGCGATGGCAATATTGGTGCTCTCGCGCAGGCTACCGCTGCCGTCCTCCAGGGAGGTGTCAGCGATCTCTGCCACCACCTCGGTGCTGTCCTTGAGCGTCACCAGGGTCGCATCGACGCCCAACAGCGCCCCCCCGGCGGAACCCAGGGCCTCACCGCTCAGACTGTTGCCATTCGCCAGGGTATTCAGGGACGCGGCAACGTCCATGGACCCGGCGGTGATGCGGATATCATGGGCCGCGCTGGAGTCAGGCGTGCCGACCCGCGCCAGCACCTTGGCCTTGAGCTCTCCTTCGACCACCGAGACGCCGATGCCGACGCCCGCCGCCACCGATACCCCCAGGGTCTTGATCTGTACCGCAGGCGTCAGGCTGGCGTTGATGCTCAGGGCGTCAGACAACGAGATCCGCGCGCCGTCACCGATCCACGCCTGCACCTCCTGGGACAGGGTCACCAAGGCCACGTTGGCGCTGCCGCCGGCCATCCCGGCGGCCACCGCCACCACCTCCAGCGCGACCCGATCGATACTCGTGGCCGAGACGTTCAGCGAACCGACGCTCTGGTTCTCGCCCACCCTGGTATGCTCGCCGACCCAGGCCCTCGTCGCACCGCTGATCTCGACGGTGCCCACCGACACGCCTGCGGCCACCAGGCCGATGGCCCCACCTGCAGCCCTCAGTGAATAGTCGCGATCGGCGCTGGCCATAATATCGACGCGATCCGCCGCCTTGATCAGGGTGCCGCCAGCGGCGCTCGTGGCGCCTTCCAGCGAGGCAAGCTGCTGGGTGCGATCCAGCAGGATGGCCACCTGGCCACCCACCGCGATGCTGGGTGCCGCCGAACCGCCATAGGCGCTGATCGACACGTCACCGTCGTAGTCGCTCGCCACCTCGATGGTGTCCGCCGCATCCAGGGTCGAGCCGCGGCCCACCTGGGCGGTCACCGCCCCGTTGAGCTCGACCACCCCCACCGACAGGCCGACACTGGCAACACCGCTGACCGCACCGGAGCCGGTCAGGGTCTGCACCTTGAGGGCTTCGCTGGCCTTGACGCTGACGTCCCCGCCGGCGGTAATCACCACGCCACGTCCCAGGGTCGCCGCGGTGTCACCTACCTTCAGAGGCGACTTGACGTCGAACAGCTTGTCACCCGAGAGACCACCGGTCAGGGTGCTCAGGGCGCTGTTGGTCGAGGTGCGGTTGGCCTTGTTGTGGTTTCCGGCATCGTCGGGACGATCGAAGTCACCGTCGAACGCCGCCTGCTCGTCGCTGTCCAGCGGCGTATCGGTGCCGGAATCAGAGTCTTCGGCCTCGGCCTTCATGGCGAACTCGCCGCTCTGGAAGCCGGCGAAGGTATCGCTCACCAGGTCTTGCAGGTCCTCGACCCGCTCGAAGCTCTCCTCACTCAGCCCCTTGCCCAGACTGATCACCGAGATGGCGCCACTGAGGCTCAAAGAGCCGGAGCCAGCAAAGGCGATCACCGTGGAGTTGAGGGTACGCGACAGCCTGGCCTCGGCGGTCACATCGCCCCCCGCGATGATCTGCGCACCATCCGCCACACTGACACGGGTCTGCTCGCGCAGCACCATGACGTCCACCGAAGCACCGAAGCCCGCCGCGCCGACGGCGGCAGCGCCGACCCCCTGCAGATAGCCGGCCAGGCCACTGCGCTCATTGACCAGGGTGGTGGTGGATGCCTCGAGCAGCACGTCATTGCCGGCGTTCAGTTCGCTATCGCCGGACACCAGCACCTGCGTCACCGAATCCGCCGTCATCACCGATACCGCGCCGGCCACACCGACCGCACCGCCACCGGCGGTGGCTACGGTGATGCCCAGATCCAGGCGCTGGCTTGCCGTCACCGCGATATCATTGCTGGCAGTCACTATTGCCTTGTCCAGCGACACTCGTGCCTCGGGGTTGAGCAACCCCAGCGCCAGCGAGGCGCCAAAGCCGACGGAGCCACCGGCCACCGCACCGACGATAAAGCGGCCGTCCACGTCGTTGTCGGCACGTACCGCCACGTTGGTGCCGGCGACCTCCACGTCCTTGAGATAGGCCAGGGTCTCAAGCGACAGATCGACCACGCTGGCCGATCCCGCACCGGCGACGCCGTTGAGGCCCACCGCCGCCCCCATCACCGTGGACAGGAAGCTCACGTCGGCGCGGGCCTCCACCGCCACGTCGCCACCAGCCTTGACCATCAGGCCGTCGCTTTCAGCCGAATGGTCGAAGCCGTCACCGCTGATGAAGGCCTCGGTCTTGTGCTGGAAAAGGGTGACATCGACACCAGCGGCGCCGGAGCTGCCTCCACTGACCGCCGCCGCGCCACCGCCACTGTCGGCGTCGCCACGATGCAGGGCCCGCACCACCACGTCGGCGGTGCTGTCGATGCGCGCCTTGTCGATGTAGGCGCGGGTCGCGCCGGTGACACCATCCACCACCACATTGGCCGCCAGGGCATTGCCGGCGGCTCCCGCCGCGGTCACCGCCACGCTGGTGAAGGACACCTCGCTGGTGGCCAGCACCACCACACCCTTGTGGCTGTCTGTCGTCCAGCCATTGTTCCAGTCATCGCGCACCGATAAGGCCGCACCGCCGGCGCCGGCGCTGACGCGCGCTCCACCACCGATCCAGGCTTCGGAGGTGCTGCCCAGCAGGTCGACCCCGACACCACCGCCCAGCGCCACCGCACCCACACTGACGGTGCCCAGGGTAATAGTGCTGACGTCCTTGCTGTCGCTGACCACGCTGACGTTGCCGGCGGCATCGACGCTGCCGCCGTCGATGCGCGCGACGCTGGTGTTGTTGATCAACGAGCTGCCGGCGTTGCCGGCACCTGCGCCGAAGGTGCCATAGCTGACACCGGCTATCACGATCAGGTTGGTGGAGCGCGAGCGGGCATCAATGGCGATATCGCCGCCGCTCGAGTCGAGCGTGGCGCCCTGGCTACCGGCCAGGATGCTGTTGTCGATATCCAGGTAGGCCACCGAAAGACCGGCCGCACCACCCTTGACCGCCACGTTGACCTGGGCACTGGCCGCCGAGATCGCGCTGGTGTCGCTGGCGCTTACCGCGATGCCGCCGGCGCCACTCACCTCGGTGGCGCTGTCGCGAATATCGGCGACCACGTCCTTGCGGGTGAAATTGAGCGAGGTGGTACCGCTGAGTGCGGCGAAACCGGCCACGGCACCACCCAGGGAGTAGGCGCTGATGCTCGAGGATGAGACCGCTGAAAGGCTGACCTTGCCGGCGCTGGACGCCACGCTGGCGCCGCCCTTGATCAGCGCGTGGATACGGTTGGCGCTGTCGCTGGTGGGGTCGTCCGGATCACCGCCGATGTAGTTGTAGGCCAGGTAACCGGCAAGGGCGAAGGCCCCGGCACCGGACCCCGCCACGGTAAAGGCATTGAGGCCGAGATCATCGCTGGCCGACAGGGCAATGTCTCCCGTCGCCGAGACCGTGGCCTGGTCGATCACCGCCGTGACGCTGCCGCGCAGCCAGTTGAGCGACAGCGCCCCGGCCACCGCCACCTTGCCGGCACCGGCACCGGCCAGCGCAAAGCTCCAGACCTGGTCGCCCTGCCCAGGCGTCGCCGGGCGATTCTCGTCTGAGTCTTCTGGCGGTATCAGGCTGTCATCGACCTTGACCGAAGGCACATCGGTGATCCGAATCAGCTCGGCCTTGACGTCGACGCGCCCACCCGCCGTTACCTCGGTGCTCGCCCCGAGGATGCTCGCGCTCAGCGTCGACGCCATGTCGTTGGTCGCCGAGGCGCCGGCAAGACCGACGGAGCCGGCACCAGCCGCCGCGCCGGCCACGTTGATCATGATCGGCGCCACCGAGGCATGCACGCTGACGTCACCGGCGCTGGCCATGACCACGGCGCCATTGCCAATCGATGCCAGCACATCGTTCTGCATGAAGTTGATGCCGATGGAGCCGGCCAGGGCCACCGCCCCGGCGCCCGCACCGCCGGCGGTAATGTTGAGCATGCTGGCTTCGGAACGGGCGTCCACCAGCACGTCGCCACTGGTGGCGGTCACACTGGAGGCATCGATCAAGGCGGCGATCTGGCCCACGCTGTAGCCGTGGTCGCTGCGCTCGCCCTGGAGGATGAAGGCGTCTTCGCTGGCGTCGACGTTCTGGTCGCTGGTGTTGTCGACGGTGCGCGAGGGATCGCTGGGGTCGCCTCCCAGATAGTTGAAAGCGATCGCCGCGCCCCCCGCCGCATTGCCGGCACCGGCGGCGCCGAAGGAGAAGTTGACCAGGCCCTTCTTGTCCTGGGCCAGCACGCTGACACTATCAGCGGCGGTGATACTGGCGCCGCCCGAGACTTCGGCCAGCACGCTGGAGCGCAGCCAGTTGAGCCCCACCGCAGCGGAGCCGGCCACGCTGCCGGCGCCCGCACCGGCGATGGTCAGGTTGATCACCCCGGCGGTCCAGTCCATGTTGGACATGTCCCGGGTGGCAATATCCGATGATCCCGTGCTCGGATTGGTCTCGGTGCCCTGGGTCGCCGGGTCCACCTCAAGTCCCAGTGCCGACAATTCCAGCGCGGCGCGACCGCTGCGCTCGGCCAGGCCCGCCCAGACAGCCACGTCACCACCGGCGATCAAGGTGGCCCCCGTCACCCGGGCCACAATGGCGTTGTCGACCTGAACGGTACCGCTGCTGACCCCGCCGGCCACGGTGCCGGCGCCCGCGGCGCCGATGGCCACGACCACCACCTGGGCACTGTCGGTGGCCTGGATGCGAATATCACCGGTACTGCTTTCGACGCGACCGCCGTCGATCAGCGCCTCCACCTTGCCCTTGATCAGATTGACGCTGACGGCACCGGCGAGGCCCACCTTGCCGGCCCCGGCGCCTCCAAGGGCGACTGACACCACCAGGCTGCTGGCCTCGGCGTCCACCACCACATCGCCACCAGCTGTAACGGTGGAGTTCTGGATCAGCGCCTGGCTGTCGTTGTCGATCAGATTGACCGAGACGCTGCCGGCCAGGGCCACCTTGCCGGCACCGGCTCCTGCACCGCTGATCGCCACCAGCTCGGCGCGATCGCGGGTGGCCACCAGCACCTGGCCGCTGGCCGAGACGCTGGTGTTCTTCAGGGAACTACGCAAGGTATTGGCGATCTGGTTGACCGAGACGCTACCGGACCCGGCGAACTTGGTACTGGCGCCGACCCCCAGGGTCAGCGATCGCACCAGACCGGTGTTGGCCGCTACCACCGACACCGCGCCGGCGTTGGCGATGGCACCGCCACTGATCAGGGCCAGCGTTTCATTGGACAGACTGTTGACCGACACCCCGGCACCAAAGCCGGCGGTGCCACCGACACCGACGGCGCCGGCCAGGGTCCAGACGCTGCTGTTGTCCTCGGCGTTGACCGACACGTTCGGCGTCGGTGCAAGGGCGTCACTGCCCTTGGCCAGGAAACTGTCGACCACACGTGCCTGGGTGGAATTGTCGATCAGATTGACCGCGGCAGTTCCCGCAAGGCCAACCCCCTTGGGCCCGGTACCGATACCGGCCGAGCCGGCCAGGCTAATGACCAGCGTATCGCTGAGCGCCTTGACCGAGAGTCCACCAATCACCAGCGACTCGCTGGCACTGCCCAGCGCTTCGACGTGGGCGTCGACGTCGTGGCTGATATCGGCAAAGGCCGCCGCCCCCCCGACACCCGCCTTGCCGCCGCCAGCCACTGCGCCGGCGATCAGTACCGTGTTGGCGGCGTCACGCGCCACCACACTGACATCCCCGAGATCGCCGGACTGGATGTTCAACAGCCCCGCATCGACGGTGCGAGCGGAGGTCAGCACACTGGCCGCCCCGGCCACACCAAAGCCCTTGGCGCCCGAAGCGACGGCGACACCGGCGGCAGCGACCACCGTCCAGCCCTCACGCGCCGCGCTGAGTGCCAGACCGCCCGTATCAAAGGAGGTGACGCGATCGATCCGCGCCCGGGTGATGCCGCTGTCGAAGGCCAGGGCGGCGGCCCCGGCCACCGCCACCTGGGTGCCACTGCTGCCCAGCGACAGCGCCGCGCCACCGGCCAGCATGCCAAGATGGCTGCTGTCCTTGGCGGCCACCGACGTCTTGCCGGTGATCTTCAGCGTCTCGATCCCCTGGATCAGGGCTTCGGTACGATAGTCGGCGATATTCACCACCACCGAACCCGAGACACCGAGGCCGAAGCTACCCTTCTGGTCACCGCCGGACGAGGTGGAAGACGTGCCGCCGCTGCCGCCGGAAGACGCCTTGGCGGCACCGCCGAGCTTGCCACTCAACTCCTTGAGCACGCTGTCATAGTTGCTCTGGTTGTTGGGCCACTTGTTGGGGTCGTCCTTGGTGGCGCTGCCCCCAGCCGAACCACCACCAGCGCCCGAGCCGCTGGCGTCACCGGCCGAATCCAGCCCGCTGGTACCGCTGCTGCCCGCCTTGGCTCCGGCCAGGGCGAGGTTGGCTACCACCCCGCCGTTATTGGCCTCGACCAGCAGATCACCTCCTACGGTGATGTTGCCGCTGGCGCTGGCTGGCGTGGTCACACCACCGATCACCGCTCGGGTGTCGCGCTCCATCACCGAGACCACCGCCGACACACCGACGCCAGCGCTTTTGCCGGAGGCGACGCTGCCGCCGATACCAAAGGCGTAGGTGTCGTCGTTGGCGCCGACCCTGAGCGCCGGCCCACTGGCCCCGTCCACCGAGACGGCACCAATGTTCAGCGATACCCCGTCCTGAATCTGCGCCAGGGTGGTGTTGTCGACGATATTGGCCACTGAGGTGGCGTTGAAGGCGACCTTGTCGGCCTTGCCACCGGACACCGCCGCCCCGATCAGCAGGGTGTCGCTGTCGGCGCGCACGTCCAGACTGCTGGCGACCAGCGCCACACCTGTCTCGATGACCGCACGGGTATCCGCGCCGAGCAGATGCACGCCGATGGAAGCACCGATGGCGCTGCCGTCGGACTGGATGCCGGCGAACCCGGACTTGATGGTATCGATATCGCTCTTGAAGGCGTCACGCCAGGCCTCGGCGCTGGCCTCGTCGGCGCCGGCAAAGGTCGGCAAGCTGAGATTGCCGACCAGCGACAGCAGGTGGTTGTCGCTGCGAGCGATGACCTCGACCTGCTGCTCGTCGCTGGGTGTGACGCTGGCCACATCGGTGGCGCCCCCCAGATTGATCCGGGCACCCTCGCGGATGCGGGCCTCGCTGTCCTGATTGACCAGGAAGACATTGGCGGCACCGGCGATGGCCAGCTTGCCCCCCTCGGCGGTGGCCACGGTCCAGCTGTCGAAGCTGCCGCTGATCCCCAGATTGCCGGTAGTGAAGGCGTTGAGCGCCTCGACGAATTCCTCGATACGGGTCTGCAACGGCGAGCTCAGGGCAGTCCAGCGGCTGTCGTCGCTGAAGTCTTCACTGGCGAGATCCACACCGCTGACGTCGGCCCCCTCGAACTGATAGATCAGGCCGGCCTCGCCCCCGCGCTGGTGGTCATCGGCCACCAGCACCTTGTCGCCGTTGGCCAGGTCTGCCGTACCTTCCGCGCTTGCATGGTCGTAGGTGCCATCGAGTTCACCCAGGGCCTTGCCCGCCACATACAGGTGACGCCCCCACAGGCTATCCATATCGACGCTGTTGAGGCTCTCGGCGGTGACGCTGATGGCATCGCCGGCGTCCAGGTCCACCAGGCCCTCGACCACCGCATCGGCATGGTTGTTCTGCAGCGCAAAGACGAAGCCGCCGGCGACACCGACATCGGCTACCTGGCTGTCTTCCTTCTGATCCTTGGCGCTGTCGGTGCCCTGGACCTCGGACTCCGCCGCGGCGTCTCGCAGCTTGCCGATCAGGGTGTTGCCCAGCACCTTGTCGGTGAAGCTCTCTTCCTTTTCCTTCTTGTTGGGGTCGACGCCGGTAGCGGAGCCCTCTGCACTGACCGCCGGGCGGTGGGCGCTGGTGGCGCTGACACTGACCGCGCCGGCCACCTCGATGTCGCTGCGCTGGGAGGCGATGGCGCCCAGTCGCGTCACGCTGGTGCCAAGGCGGGCCTCGGCACGATTGATGTCCACCGAGACCGCCAGGGCGGCGGCCACGTCCAGGGCGTTCTTCTGCTGGCCCTGGGATTCCTTGAAGTGCTCGCCGATGGAGGCAGGCCCGCGGTCGGCGATGCCTTCCTTGATCTTGTCACCGATGACGCCGCTGAGCGCCTCCTGAAAGTTGCCGATCACCGATGTCGGCGACAGGTCCTCGGCGCTGGCCGTGGCCCCGTCGACAAGGCTATCGGGGCCACCACCGGGGGCGGTACCGGCGCTGGCGCTGGTACCGCCGTGGTCTTCGCCCTGGGAGGTCTCGGCGCTCAGTGTCAGATCGCCGCCCACACTGACGTCACCGGCCAGTTGCGCCTCGGTGTTGCTGGTCTCGACGTTGATCGCCAGGGCGATGCCGACCTTGCCCTTGTCAGGGGCGGAACTGGCGGAGGTCTCGTTTTCCTCCACGCTGGTCGCCGCAACCACCAGATCATTGCCTGCACTCAGGCTGGCGTCTTCCCACACCATCACCCGGGAATCGCTGACCAGCACGCTGACCGCCACCGCGCCGGCCACGCCCTTGAGGCCATCCGGTTCAGCAGAGACGCTCTGGGCGGTGCTGACACTGCTGCTCAGGTTGATGTCATTGGCGGCGCTCAGGGTACCGTGGACGTGCACACTTGAGCGGGTGATCAGGGTGCTGACCGACACACCCAGGCCCCAGGCCTTGCTGGCGCCCACCTCGGTACTGATGTCGAGCTCGGAGGCGACGGTGATGTCCCCGCTGGTGGCGGTGATGACCGCGTCGGAGCCGATATCGATGGCGACCTCGGCCACCATCACCGAGACACTGCCAAACAGCGACAGTCCCTGAAGGAAGTCCAGCGCCGTATCGATGCCCTGGTCGAGGAAGGCCACGCCGGTGCGCAGGTTGAACCAGTCGCGATCGGGATCCACCAGACGCGCATCGATGGTTACGTCCCCGCCCTTGAGCGTGGCCTTGTCGATATCCACCGACAGGTCGAACAGGCCCACGTCGACCAGGCCATTGGCAGGCGCCAGCAGGGGTTGAAACAACTGCGCGCCAAGGTGCAACTCGCCGCTACCGGCATCGATCACACTATCGCCACCGATCGTCAGCTCACGCGCCAGGATCGACAGATCGTGTCCCAGCGTCGGATCACTCATGCTCAGATCGACGTTGTCCAGGGTCAAGGCACCGTCGGCACGTAACTCGACACTGCTGGAGAACGTTCTGGTCACGTTGGACAGGGAGGCGTCGCCATCCCAGTAGCCCACCAGGCTGGCGCCCTCACTGACGGTCACGTCGTCGAGCCGGGCGAGGCTCCCCGCCGCCAGTTCCACCTCGACCTGATCGCCAGGCTTGGCGTTCACGATGGTGTCGGTCGCCGCCTCGGCGATATCGATGGCCAAAGCGCCGGTAAAGGCAGTGGCCGTCAGGGTCTTGTCGGCGCCTCCGGTCAGGCTCAGGCGCGCCGCCTCGATCCCGGACAGCGTGGTTGTGGCCGAACCAACGACCAACCCGCCATCGGTCAGCGTCATGGAGTCGCCCGCCGCCGCCAGCAGGCTGTCGGTGCCGGCGCCGCCGTCGACACTGGCGGCGCCGGACACGACGACGATACGGTCATCGCCACGGCTACCGATCAGGGCATCGCTGCCGCCGGCACTGGCGTCCAGCACCACGCCGGCCCCGCTCAAGGCGGTGCTCTGCCATTTGTCGCCACTGACGCCCATGCCGAGTGCATCGGTCAGGATCTTCGCGGTGGCGTCGGCGCTGACGGCGAAGCTCGCGCTTCCCGTGGTGGTGTCGGTGACCACAAGACGCCCGCTGGCACCATCGAAGCTCGCGGTCAGGCCCTCGACACTGCCGAGCAGCACCAGCAGGTCGCCGAGGGTGCGGGCGTCGGCCACATTGAGCGCCCGCGTCACGCCATTCTGCAGGGTGAAGCTCAGGTGCGCGCCGGAGTTCTCGAGTTCGCTACCGGTGACGTAACGCGCCAGATAGGACTCGTACTCCGCCTGGCTGGCAAAGTCTTCTGCACCGGGAATCGCATCGCCCAGCGCCGAGAGGAAGGTCTCGATCTCGGCGTTGGAGGCGCCGCCAGCGGCCATCAGCGCAGTGACCCGGGTCTGTTCGCCGACCCCGTGCCAGCCGCTGGCATCGAGGGTGTTGGCGCCGGCGTTGCCGACCAGCGTCAGCGCCTCGATATCGCGATAGCTCGACGCGGTCCCGCCATCGATGCTGAAGCTGTCCCCACTCACATTGACGGCGTTCTGGCCATCGGCCAGGACGATTTCCAGACGATCCTGGCCGACGCCGCCGCGGATCTCGTTCTGCCCAGCCCCGGCACGAATGACGTTATCCCCGGCTACCGCCACGAACTGGGTCGTGGCCTCGCCACCGATCATCAGGTCGTTGCCGCTGCCCCCCTGGAGATAGACACTGCCGCCAAAGCCGCTGGCGTCGAGCACGGTGTCGCCAAACTCGGCACGCAGCATGCCGTGCTCGATGCCGGCCAGGCTGTCACGCCCCGCTTCCCGAGCGCGCACCTGGGTCGAGGTCACCGTGGCGCTGGCCCCGGAAGCTCCCAGCGCCAGACCACTGCCGACCAGCGCCTTGGCGAAGGCACCATCGTCGGCCACGGCCATGAAGTCGCCGATAAAGCTGATGCGCCAGCGTACCTGCTGCTCACCAGCAGACTCGAACAGCTCGCGGGCCACCTGCAGGTTGCCTTCGCCCACCGCAGACAGCGCCTCGAGCGCCTGCTGTACCGCCAGGGCGTCGGCGTCCCAGGCCAACGCGTCTGTCTGCTCGCCGGCGAAGTGAAAGACCACCGTCTCGCCGGCGCTGCGCGACCACACCAGCTCGCGCTCCTCGGCGACGTCACCGCGCACCAGGGTGGCGCTGCCGCTGCCGCCGAACAGACGCAAGCTGTGGGAAGTACTGCCCAGCACCGAGTCGCTGCCGCTGCCACCATCGAGGCTGTTGCTGCCGCGATTGCCGAACAGCACGTCGTCGCCGACACCCCCGACCAGGGTGTCGTTGCCACTGCCGCCCAGGAGTACCGCGTCGCCGGCGCCGGCCTTGAGGGTGTTGTCACCGGCGACGCCTTCCAGCTGAACCGAACCGCTGAACGCAGAGGCGTCCAGCATATTGGCAGAAGCACCGCCCACCAGGGTGGCGAGTTCGACGTCGCCCAATACCCAGTTGGTCCAGCCGGTCACGCTCAGCGCGGTATCGGTCAGGGTCATGTCGGCGTCGGCGCTGGCCTCGATGCGGTCGTTGCCGCCACCGGCCTGGACACTGCCGCCCCCGGCGCTGAGCACGAATCGGTCATCCTGCGCGCTGCCGACAAGTTGGCTATTGCTGGCGCCATCCAGGCTCTGGAAGGTCACGCCGGAAAGCGAGTAGCCGCTGGCATTCAGCGTCTGGCCGGTCCCCGCGGCGGACAGCACCAGTTCCACGGGCTGGCGCTGGAAGCTCAGGCTGCCGTCGCCAGTGGTGATCGTGGCGGTGGCGCCAGCGCTGGTCAGGGAGATGTCCCCGGATGCGCGCTGCACCACATAGGTCAGCTCGGCCTCCTCGGGGGTGAACTCACTGCCCAGCTCGCTCTGTTCGAAGCGATCGCTGCCGCTCACCGACACCAGGGTACTGCGACCGGCGCCGGCTTTCAGGGTATCGTCGCCGCCGCCCCCGACGATCAGGTTGTTGCCATTACCCCCGTCGAGGATAGTGTCGACCTGCGAGGTGACATCACCGATCAGGCGGTCGTCGCCGCCGGTACCGATAACGTGATTGAAGCCGTCGATACCGACGAAGCCGGTGGCCTTGCCGGTCCCCAGATCGACCTCTACCGAGGTGGAGAAGTCGCTGAAGTCGAGGATCTGGCCGGCCCGACCGTCGAGTCGGTCGATGCCGTTGAACGCGATATTGCCAAGCCCCAGACTGCCCTCGTCGTAAAGCGACCAACGCGCCCCGTCCTGGCTGCTCGAGAGCCGGTGCTGGGCGGCATCGTCCGTGGCTGACAGCACGCCGTCGTCGCCCTGGCGATAGGAGGCGGCGTTCACCGTCTCGATGCCCGTGAAACTGAGCCAGCTATCGTTGCGCGCCGCCGTGGTGGTGCTCGACCAGTCCACGCTGCCCGCCCCATCGGCGCTCACCTGCCACTCGGTGTTGCCCTGGATGCCCTCGATGCGATCATCGCCCTCGCCCCCCGCGAAGGTGATGGTCAGCCCCTGGCTATGCTCGAGTGCCAGAACGTCGTCGCCGTCGCCGCCCTGGAAGCTCACCAGCAACCCATCCGCCTGGCCCAGCAGGCTCTGGTCCACGCGCAGGATGTCCTGGGCGTCGCTGCCCTGGATGACCACGCCGCCACTGGCCTTGGCCTCATCGAGGCCGCGTGAGGCCACCACCTGACTGACGCCTTGCTCGTCGAGTTCGACCACCTGCAGCACCTGCTGCTGGTTCTCCTCGACCACCCGCAACGTCATCTCGGCGCCACCGGCCACGCTGGCAGTCAGCGGGTCCGCCGACATCAGCATGCGTGGCTCGAGTCCCTCGAACACGAACCGGGACGGCTCTGCCTGGGCACGACGAGCACGCCTGGGCTGGCGGAGAAGACGAGCGATCAATTCGGACAGAGGCTTGCGCTGGTGGCGACTCATGGGGGGACTCCGGTGGCGAAAAACGTCAAGAGGCGCATCGCGGCGACGATACGCCCCCTGATCTCGGTCGATCAGTGAACGGGAGTGTCCTGTTCGGCGTCGGACGCGACCGCCTCCTCGGCGGGGTCGCCCTTGGCCAGAGCACCCAGCCGCGAACCACCCTGCGCCTGACGGCTCAGTCGATTGAGATTGCGCAGCGACTGCAGGTGGACGTAGAGCAGCTCCAGTTCGTCACTGTCCAGCAGCGCCTTGAGGCTGTCCTCAGGCAGCGCCTTGAGCTTCTGACGGTTGACCGCCTGGAAGCCGGTCAGGGTGCGCTGACCACCTTCCGGCAAGCGAATCTGGGCCTCGACCGACTCGAGCAGGTCGAGCTCGACCAGACGGGCGCAGAAGGCGCGGGTGCGCTGGAAGTGCGCCTGATAGTCCTGAAGGAAGTCCAGCACCTTGCCCAGGTACTGGGTCTGCTCACCGTCGGCGTCGAAGAAGCGCTCGCCGCGACCGTCACGATTGAGCCCTTCGTAGTCATCATCGATGCACAGGGTGAAGGTCTTGTCGTTGTCGGCGGAGGCAAACACGAAGGGATAGCGGCGGAAGAAGGCCGGCACGTACTCACCGCGCCACTGGCCTTCACGGTCCACCAGCAGATTCTGGTCCTGCTCGAGTCCCAGCACGGCGACCGGCAGCACCCCGTCGTCGGCCTGGGTGAAGACGATCGGCAGGTCGGTGGCGGCGGTCGGAAATTCGGCCGCCATCAGCGGCACCGAGTTCACCCCGCTGGCAAAGCCGAAGTCCTTGCCGACCTTGAGCGACAGCTCGCCATGCTTGTCGCGGGTGATCGGCTGAACGTTGCGATAGATAAGAAGTTGAGTCGCCATGAAAGAGTCCTCTAGTACTTGAGTGTCGTCCCTGGGCCTGGACGTCAGCGCCATTGCGCGGCCAGCGCGCCGGTGGAAGTCGGGGAGACCAGTGTCACCCCGTGGTAGAAGGTCACGAAGGGTTCGCCTTTCGCATCGAACCCCAGAGAAAGGTTGCTCAGCGGCTTGTCGCCGTGGGCGGCGATCCACTCGATCGCCTGTGCGCGCGACGTACAGCGCCACTCGCGAGCCAGCGACAACAAAAGGCCCGCCAGTTCGCCCAGACGTATCTCGGCCGGATGTAGATGCAGATTGAGGGAATCACGACCGGTATCGCGACCCTGGCGCCGTTCCTCGATCCTCACGGTCAACGGTGGCCAGGGCTTTCGTGCCAGCGCGTGGCTGACCTCGAGCTGTTCGATCACGTCACCGACGAGCGGGGGCATCGCCGCAAGCGTGCTCGCCAATGCATGGCGCACCGCCTCGGCGCTCTCGAGCAGGACATAGTCGGAGACACTGGCGTCGACGCCAGGGCGCCACTTCCACGCCTGGTACAGCGGGAAGCGACGCCCCGGCAGGGCCTTGTCCGGCAGCGGCGCTTCCCAGTACACCTTGGTGGTCGCGGCCTCCAGCCCGAGATGCAGATAGTGCGCCATCGTCTGCGTCGACAGTCCGGCGACGAAGGCCCTCCGGTCGCCAGGCGCCAGCGCCAGCGACTCCAGCAACCCCTCGAGGCGCACCGCCAGATCGTCGGCGTCAACGCCCTCGAGCGGCACACTGTAGAGCCTGCGCTGATGCGCCCAGCGGGCGGGAGCGCACTTGACCGAGCGCTCGGCACTGTAGGGACGCGCGAGGCTATCGAGCCAGGACTCGATCAACGCCTGACGCTCGGCGAAGGGCCGGGGTTCAGTGCTGGAAGGCAAGGAGGTCCATCCGGTCATTCATATGGGCGTCGATCTCCGCCAGGTCTTCGCCATTGATGACGCCGGCGGCATGCTTCAGCCGCAGCACGCTGATCAGGTAGTCGTAGCGCGCACTGGCAAGTTCGCTGCGGGCGAAGAACAGATCGCGCTCGGCGTCGAGCAGTTCGAGCACCGGCATGACACCGGATTCATAGGCCACCTGGCGGTATTCGACGATGCGCTGGTTGGCGCTCAAGGACTCGCTCAGAGCCCTGACCCGGGACATGGCGGTGACGATACCCTCGAAGGCCGCACGTATCTCGCGGTCGAGTTCTCGCCGCACCTGTTCGAGTCGAGCCTGCCCTGCCTCGATCAGACGGGTTCCTTCGCGCACCTCCGACGACACTCGCCCACCGCTGTAGACCGGCACATCGAGGCCGACCCGAATGGTCTGGGTCTCGACCTCGCTGCCGCCGCCGAACAATGAGCCCTCGGTCTCGTCGTTGTCGTAGTCGAGACTCAGATCGAGGGTCGGATAGTGACCACCACGACTCACCTTGACCTGCTGATTGGCCACTTCCACCGCCAGCCGTGCGGCTGATAGACGAGGATTGCGCTGCATCGCCAGCTCGATCCAGGCCTCGACTGACGACGGTTCTGGGCTCGCCAGCGTCAGGTCCTCATCGACCAGGCTAAGCTCCACCGGACGCACGCCGCTGACCTCGGCCAGGGCATTGAGGGCATCGCGCAGACGGTTGGCCACGTCCAGCTCCCGCGCCTCGACCTGCAGAAAGCGCGCCTGGGCGTCGAGCAGATCGATCTCGCGAATCAAACCGTCCTCGAAACGCGCCCTGACCTGCTCGAGATTGGTCTGGACCTGCTTCTTTTCGGCTTGCAGGAAACTCAGGTTTTCCGAAAGGGCGAGTACCGCAAAGTAGCGTTCGGCCACCCGCAGGTAGAGATCCTGGCGCGAGACCTCGAGCTCGGACGCGGCCTGCTGGATCTCCAGCTTGGCCTGGCCAAAGGCTGCCCAGCGGGAATAGTCATAGATCGACTGCTCGAGCGAGACACCGTAGACGGTGGTCGGGTAGGACGTGCTGCCGCTGCCGTAGACCTCGTTGTCGGTACTGACGATGTCCTGGGAGATCTCGCTGCGCTCGACATTGACATTGATCTGCGGCAGCAGCGCTGAGCGCGCCTGATAGTAACGCTCATCGGTGGCCTGCTTACCATGAAAGTCGGCCTGAAACTGAGGATCGCTGTCCACCGCGAGCTCGTGAAGTTCCAGCAGACTTTCTGCCAGCACGGACGGAGCAAGCAGGCACGCCCACCCGCCCAACGCCAGGCCGAACGCAAGCTTGTTGAGATGCATGATGATTTTTCCCCTGCGCACCGGTGGGACAAACACCGGCATTACGCAACTGCTTTGTAATATTTTATTAACAACGGATGTACGATATTACCCACATCTTTTGTAGGAACACAGCTCCTATCTACTCTTTTGCAGGCAACATGATCAACGCAGTATCGACGCAGTAGGAAACCACATCGCAAAAGATGAGAAAGTTCATACCCGCTATCGCATTCCGCCACCGAAGGGAATCGGGTAACACATTGAAACCTGGAAAGTTCAGGAACTACGCCTAGGCAGGAGGCACTCTTCGGGGCCGAGGGTGTGGTGAAAATCCCGTTATGGGAAGGTGATGCCAGGGCCTGCCAGCCGCTGCAACCTCGACCAAGACGCCTGAGATCACTCAGCCAACCAAAGCAGACCTTTCGGCCTGATCCGTCAGCACGAGCAAAGCCCTACGTCAGCGATGACAACGCTGCACCTGGCGATACCTGGGCACTATTCATCCAGGCTGGCAATGCGGTTGCGACCACTACGCTTGGCGCTGTACAGGCGCCGGTCGGCGCGCTCGAACAGCGGTGCAAACCCCTCCCCCTTGCGATACTGACTGACACCGATGCTGATGGTGATGCGAATCGTCTGTCCATCCGACAGGGTGATTTCCCCCCCTTCCACCGCACGACGCACCCGCTCGGCCGCCTTGATCGCCTCGGGCAAGGCGGTGCGCCGCATGACCACCACGAATTCCTCGCCGCCGGTGCGCGCCACCAGATCGCCATCACGCAGGCAGTTGGCTACTGTTTGCGCCAGCCAGGTGAGCACCTGGTCACCGGCCGAATGACCGAAACCATCATTGACCTGCTTGAAGAAGTCGATATCGACCGCGGCCAGCGAGAACACCATCCCGCCACTGTCGCATTCCTCGATCAGGCGGGTGACGTGGCGATCCAGCTGGCTTCGATTGGGGAGTCCGGTCAAGGCATCGGTCATCGCCTGGTCTTCCAGCTGATCACGTTCGAGGCGAATACGCTCGACCTCCATCTCGTTGGAAATGACACGTTCGACGGCCCCGACCAGTAGTCGGACCAACTCGATGTCGACCTCGCTGAAGGCGTGCCGCCGCGCCGACGGACTGGAGAAGTTCAGCGTCCCCCAGACCTTGCCCTGGATCCGCAGCGGTGCACCGATATAGGTCTCCAGCTGAAAGTTCTCGTAGCAGGGGTGGCCCTTGACTCGCTCGTCCTGACCGGCGCGGTGGGTATGGAAGACGTCATCGGCGTCGAGGGTCAGCCGACAGTAGGTGTCACCCAGTGCAAAGCTGTCGCCGGCCCCTACTGGCGCATTATCCGAGGCCGCCCAGCGAACCGTGTAACACTCCCCCTCGACCTGACTGACCAGCGCGATATCCAGCCTCAGGTAGCTCAAGGCGTCACGCAGCAGCATGTCGACGATCTCTGATACTCCGATATCGGTGCGATTTACCCCGGTATGGACATCCCGCAACAGCTGGATCATCGAGCGATACTCGGAGACGTCCTGGATGATGGCGTAGAAGCCCATCACCTCATCTTCCACCAGGTCCGGCAAATAATGGACCTTGAAGTAGATCTGGCGACCGTCCTGGAGCGCCAGGGAATCCTCGTAGCTGACCTCCTGCCCCGCCAGCGCCAGATCAAAACGTGGCCGGATCTTGGCGTAGGAGTCTGCATCGAGCACCGAAGACACCGGCTGCCCCATCAGCGCCTCGGCAGGCAGGCCGATGAAGTCGAGGTAGGCACGATTGTTGAAACGGAAGCAGAAGTCGCGGTCGACGTAGGCCACCATCACCGGCAGGTGGTCGGCCATCCGCGCGATGACACCGCGGCTTGCCTTCTGCCGAGCCGACAGTCGCAGCACCAGCCCACCATCGGCCAGGCGACAGCAGCTACCATCGCCCAATTCCAGCGGCATCGAAGGCTTGGCAGCGTGAACGGCACCCCGGGAGACCCAGGCTTCGGCGACCGCCGCGGCCTCGCCAGGCAGCTCTGCCAGCCCCCGCCCGATCCAGACCTCTCCAGGCTCGCCCAGCACGCGCACGGCATCACCGACCACGTCGTGCACCTGCAACTCCGGCGTCAGGCGTACCAGCACCGTTCCGGACGACACCAATGCCTCTTCCACCCAGGCAAAACGCTCCATGAGGACATCTCCTTGCGTAAGCCCTGCCCTGGACCGGCAGCAGGTCAATACCCTGGCGGCTCGCGTGCCGTCTTCTCTAGCCTATGAAAAGATGCTTATAGATGCCGGATTATTTCGCTTGCCCGCTTCCACGTTATGCTGGCGTCGCCGACACCGCCGCGGGAGCTGCCCATGAACCACCAGGACCTTGTCGCCATCGAACACGCCCTGACGCTGGCCAATCGCGGGGATACCAGTTGGCTGTGCACACGCCTGGACACCCCTGCTCCCGCCTTCCCCCACCTGAGCGTCACCAGCGATGCCGATGGCCCCAGGTACGCCGGACAGCCCATCTTGCTGTCCCAGGCCCGGGACGGCGGCGCCTGCCTGGTCAATATCGACAACAACGCCAACGATGGCACCCCCTGCCTGGTCGAGCGCCTGTCACCGAGCAGCGAGACCCTGGTGCACCTGGAGGTCATCCATGCAACGCTCGCCGGCCAGCCATCGCTGATCCGCCGCGTCAGCCTGGGCAGTACGTCCATGAACCTGCAGCGACCCACGCCAACCAGTCCGCTGGTCCAGATCGGCGACGACGTCGTCGAGGTGCTGATCCAGCCGGCCTTGCGTCTGGTGCTGACCGGCCACGCCCCGGTCAATGCCGACCTGGCGCGCCAGGGACAACGGCTCGGCTTCGAGGTCATCCTGTGCGCCCCAGACCACCCCGACACGCATCACTCGACAGCGCCCCTGCCGGCAGGCGTCGAGTTCCAGCGCGCTCCCGCGGCCCCCTTCCTGCGCGGCGGCGGCGGGCACCGACGCACCCTGGTGATGGACGCCACCGACGCCTCGACCATTGTGCGAGCGAGCCGCGAGGCCTGCTGTCATGGCTATCTGGCGATGGCTGACATCGATCCAAGCCGAGCGGCAAACTGGCTTTACGATGGCTGGCACAGCCTCCGCACCTCGCCCACCGTCTGACGCCCCGTCGCTGCGGCCAAAGCGCCAATTGACAGCCATCGGAGGCGGTCCTACGCTGTGCGCATTCCTGGGGGAGCCTGACGGCTGAGATTCCGCATCACGCGGTAACCCTTTGAACCTGATCCGGGTCATGCCGGCGAAGGGAAGGATGGTTGCGTTATCTCCTCTTTCTTCCTGTCCGCCGCTCGTCCCGCCTGTCCACCGGTCCCTGCGGACAACGACAAGAAAGAGGTCTTCTTTCGATGATGCTCGATCCCACCTGGACGGCGCTGTGGCTTCTGCTGTGCGCCGCCATCTTTGCCATCCCCGGCCTGATCTATGCCCGACGTCGTCAGGGCGGCCTGGATGACTACATCTCGGCTCGCAACAGCCAGAACACCCGCGCCACGGTGTTGACCCTGGTGGCCACCACCCTGGGCACCTGGATCCTGTTCGGCCCCGCCCAGGCGGCCACCTGGGGCGGCATCGGCGCGGTACTGGGCTATGCGCTGGGTTCCATGGTCCCGCGCCTGGTGATGATCCCGCTGGGACGACGCATGCGTGAGCTGATCCCCGAAGGCCACGGCCTCACCGAGTTCGTGATCCATCGCTACGGGCGCACCATGTACGCCTTCACCCTGACGATCATGCTGTTCTATCTGTTCATCTCGCTGGCGGCAGGCCTCACCGCGATCGCCCATATGGTCACCCTGCTGGCGCCGATCCCGCTGTGGCTGACCGCCTGCGTGGTGATGATCGCGACCCTGCTCTACACCTTCTACGGCGGCCTGCGCACCACCATCTTCACCGACAAGGTACAGATGCTGGTGATCCTGCCGTTGCTGGCGCTGCTGCTGGTGTTCGGCTGGCAGGCCGCCGGCGGCGTCGCGCCGACGCTCGAGGGCCTGCAGGAGCGTGCGCCCCAGTTGCTGGATGTCACCGATGCCGGTGGCCTGCGTGCCGGTCTGACGTTCTTTATCGCGGTGATGCTGACCGGCCTGTTCTACCAGGGCACCTGGCAGCGCATCTACGCCGCCCGGGACAGCAAGGTGCTGCGGCGGGGCTTCTGGATCGCAGGGCTGTTCAACTTTCCGGTGATCGTGCTGATGGGCCTGTTCGGCCTGGCCTTCGTCGGCCTCGGGCTCGAGGGAGACGGTTCGGTGGCGCTGTTCAGCGTGCTGCTGTCCGAGGTGCCGCTGTGGTTCGCCCTGGCCTTGATTCCGCTGGGTCTGGCCCTGGTGATGAGCAGCGCCGACACCACCGTCAACGCCACCTCCAGCATCATCGCCGTCGACATGCACCGGCTGCTGCCCCAGGCCAGCGAAGCCACCCTGATGCGCCTGGCACGCTGGCTGATCGTCGCCGCAGCGGTGCCGGTGACCTGGGTGGCGGCCCAGGGCTACAGCGTGCTCTATCTGTTCCTGCTGGCGGACCTGCTGTGCTCGGCGGCGGCCTTCCCAGTGTTTTTCGGTCTGTTCAATCGCCGCTACGACGGGCGCAACGCGGTCCTCAGCACCGCTGCAGGTCTGGTCGCCGGGCTGGCGATGTTCCCGTCCCCCAGCGGCGGTACCGCCACCCTGCTGGAATCCTTCCTGCTGGCGGCCTTCGTGCCGGTGCTGGTCTCGCTGGTGCTGATGAAGCTGCTGCCATCCCGCCAGGACTATGACTTCACCCGCATGGGCAGCCTGGTGCGGCGTTTCCAGAGCTGACACCGCCACGCTGACAGTCTGGCAAGGCGTGATAAAAAACAGCGGGACGTGCTGACGCGTCCCGCTGTTGTGGTTTCAAGGCCTGGCGATCAAGGGCCTTGGCAGTTCCGGCTCATCAGCGCCCGGGACGCGCCAGCCCCAGGTGGTCGCGCAGGGTGCGGCCCTGGTACTCGCGTCGAAACAGCCCGCGGCGCTGCAGTTCCGGTACCACTTGTTCGACCACGTCCTCGATGCTGTCCGGCAGCGACGGCGGCATCAGGTTGAAGCCGTCCGCCCCGCCCTGCTCGACCCAGCGCTGCATCTCGTCGGCGATACGCTCCGGGGTGCCGACCATGGTGCAGTGGCCGCCACCGGCGGCGAGCCGTCCCAGCAACTGGCGCAGCGTCGGTCGTTCGCTCTCGATGATCCGCAGAATCGTGGCGTAGCGCCCCTTGGGCCCGTTGAAGGCCTCCAGTGGCGGCAGCTCGGGTACTGGGGCATCCAATTCCCAGTCGCTCACGTCCTGACCGATGAACTGACTCAACTGGCGCCGGGAGCTGTCCACCGGCAACAGTTCGTCGAGCTCCCGCTGCTTGCGTCTGGCCTCCTCTTCGGTGGAGCCGACGTAGGTGACGAGTCCCGGCAAGATCGCGACCTTCGGTCTGCCCGCGGCCTTTACCCGGGCCTGAAGATCGCTGTAGTAGGCCTGGGCGGAGGGCAGATCGTAGGCCACCCCGTAGATGGCCTCGGCGTAGCGCGCGGCCAGGTCACGGCCCTGATCCGAGGCGCCTGCCTGGAACAGCACCGGGTGGCCCTGGGGCGGACGCGGCACCGTCAGCGGGCCATCCACCAGAAAGTGCTCGCCGTGATGATGGATGGGACCGACCCGGCTGGCGTCGACGTAATCGCCCTGGCGATCCCTCACCAGGGCGTCGTCACTCCAGGAGTCCCACAGCGCCAGCATAGTATTGGCGAATTCCTCCGCCCGGGCATAGCGCTCGGCGTGGCTCGGCATGGCCTCGAGCCCATGGTTGCGCGCCTCACTGTTGAACATCGAGGTCACCAGGTTCCAGCCCAGGCGTCCGCCGGATATATGGTCCAGCGAGGCCAGCATGCGCGCAGCGTGAAACGGCGTATAGAAGGTGCTAGAGACGGTCGAGATAAGCCCGATGTGTTCGGTGGCCCGCGCCATGGCCGCCAGCATGGTCAGCGGTTCCAGGGTCCACAGCGGACCGTCGGCGACGTTGCCCGCGGCGTGACCATCGGCGAAGAACACCGCATCGAAGCGACCCCGCTCGGCGAGCCGCGCCAGTTCTTCGTAGTAGCGGATATCGGCCAGGCGCTCGACGCTGGAACGGGGATGACGCCAGGCCGCCTTGTGGTGGCCGCAGCCCATGATGAACAGATTAAGGTGCATGCTGGCCATCAGTCCTTCACCAGTCCGCCGTCGACCACCAGGTTCTGGCCGGTGACCGCTCGCGACCAGGGCGAAGCGAACAGTAGCGCAGCGTCGGCAAACTCTTGCGGCGTGGTCACCCGTCTCAGCGGTGTGCTGGCGGCGATCAGATCGAACACTGCCTCCGGCGTGGCGCGGGAGGCATCGGTGGTGCGCAACAGGCCCCCGGAGATCATGTTCACGGTGATGTTGTCCGGGCCCAGATCGTGGGCCAGGGTGCGCGTCAGCGACAGCAGCGCCGCCTTGGCGGCGGTGTAGTCGTGGTAGGGCACCACCGGGTTCTGGAACAGGTTGGTACCGATATTGACGATGCGACCAAAGCCGGCCTCACGCATGCCAGCAAGCGCCGCCTGCACAGTGTTCAGCGCCCCCCGGGCAACCCCCTGAAGCTGATGGTCGAGGTGCTCCCAGGTCAGCTCGTCGGGACCGGGGCGGGCGTCGCCGTTGAAGGCGAAGTCCGGCAGCGCATTGTTGATCAAGGTGGTGACCGGCGCACCGAAGTGCTCGCGGGCACGCGCGAACATGGTATCGACCGCGCTGCGATCACAGACGTCGGCGGCCACTGCCAAGGCTTGCTCGGGATAGTCGGCTACCAGCGCGTTGGCGCCCTCTTCGCTGCGTCGATAGTTGACCACCACCCGCGCGCCCTGCTCGAGGAAACTGCGCGCCAGGCTGACGCCGAGGCCACGTCCGGCGCCGGTGACGACGACCAGCTGGCGGCAAATGGGAAGCGCGGGCGGGCTTGCGGAGGTAGCGGGTGAGGCGTCGGAAAGGGTCATCTGGCGGGTCCTTGGTCGAGGCGAGGAACGCACGCCGACCCCTGGACTGACGACTGCGCTGACATCCCTTCGCCGGTATGAACTGGATCAGGTTCGACGGGTGTTTCTCAGCCCCGCTATCGTGCGGGACACCCCGTGCCATGCGCCTTCGACCTTAGCCCATCGGCGCGGGACGGACAAGCCGCGCAGCACCTGGAACATCACCGCAGCCAGGGCATGCAGATGGGCGCTTCAGACCCGACGGTCAGCCCGGTGCCTGGACGGCTTGCATCAAGTCACTTCCTTCCTCTCCCGCCCGATTGACCCTGGTCGAGACCGGCCATGCCTCGAAGGCGCCAGCGGGTAGATGCCGCACCGTCTGGCGCATGACGTGGCGATCACTCAGGGCAGGATCGAGCCAGGGTTCAAGGCTGCCGTCGTCCAGCGCCAGCGGCATCCGGGCGTGCACCTGACTCGCGCAGCCCCGGGCAGGTTCGGTAAGGATGGCAAGGCCCGGCCTGCCGTCAGCCCTTTCACTGAAGATTGCCGCCAGCCACAGCGGCGCGCGATCTTCACGACATAAAAAATAGGGCTGCTTGCCGGTCTCGCCCGGCAGCCACTCGTACCAGCCGTCCGCCGGCACCAGGCAGCGATGGCGGGCAAAGGCCCCACGAAAATAGCGCGAGGTGGCGACCTTCTCCACGGTGGCGTTGATCGGCTCCGGCGACCCGGCCTGGGCCCAGTGGGGTCGATAGCCCCACCACATCGAGGCAAAGGAAGGTACGCCCTCCCCCTCCATGGCGAGGGACGTGATCCAGGTGCCTGGCGCGACGTTGTAGCGAGGTTGCGGCTCCTGCTCGGGCAGGCGCGGCGCCACCGGCAAGCGCATCAGCGCCGCCAGCTGAGCAAAAGGTGTGTAACAGGCGAAACGGCCGCACATGGTTACCTCCGTTACCGGACCCTGCAGGATCAGCCTAGCACCATCTGTTGCGCCCCCATCGGCCTGCCCTGCCCGCTGCGGGTTAGTCATCTGCGAACGTTAAGTTTTCGCTAAGCTAGGCAGCCTAGCCTTGCCATCAACTCCTCTTTCAAGGACGCGATGACATGGCCCCGGCAATCGCAGCATCGGCCTCGAAGACGACAGCCCACACGGATGCTCCCGAGCCGGACATGCCCTCGGGACTATGCTGGGCGTCCCCGGAGCGGCTGGGTGAGGCAAACGCCTTCATCTCCGACGTCTATCGTCTCCATCACAATGCCTCCATCAGCAACCCCTACCAGCGCTTGCTGACACTGCGAGACCACCATGGCGCGCTGGTCGCTACCACGGGGCTCAGGCGTGCCGATGAAGGCCCTCTCATGGTGGAACACTACCTCGAGGCACCTGTCGAGATGGTGCTCGCCACTCGTGGCCTCTGCGACCTTGCGCCGCCGCGCCACCAGGTCATGGAGGTCGGCGCCCTGGCCAGCGCATCGCCAGGCGCCGGCCGACGGCTGATGCTGTCGCTGGTGGTGGTGCTCGAGCGACTGGGCATCGACTGGCTGGTGGTGACGGCGTCCAGGGACGTGCGCAACGGCCTCGCCCGACTCGGCATCGAGATGCACACGATCGGTCGCGCCCATCGCCACTGCCTGGACAACCCTGTGGACTGGGGACGGTATTACGAGCGGGACCCCAGGGTCGTGGTGATTCGCCCCCTCGAGGTGGCCAACAGCATGCGCGCCACTCCGCTCGGCGCTTTGCTTCTCGCCGGCGCAGCACAGCTTGCCCCGGAGGCGGCAGATCCCGTACCGGCGCTACCCCATGTCCACGCCTGCTCGGCGGCCGGGGACATGCCCCATGGATAGGCTACACCAGCGCCTGCGCCAAAGGGCGAGGCTGTCGCCGGATGTGGAGAGCCTGATCGGGCAATCCCCGGATGGCGCCGACATCCGACTTACCGCCCGGCAACTGGAGGCCGCCACCGACGCTGTCGCGCACCAACTCGAGCAGTCGGGCGTTTCTCACCTGGGCCTGCTGGGTCACAACTCTCCTGGCTGGCTGGTCGCCCAGCTCGCTGCCTGGCGGGCTGGCCTGCCGATCACCCCGATACCTGCATTTTTCAGCGAACAACAGCTCAACCACTTGCTCGATACCACCGGGCTGGACGGGCTTCTGATCGCGCAGGACAGCCCGCTGGACGCCTGGCTGCCGTCTGCCCGCGCAAACGACTTCAAGCGCCAGCCACTCGACGCTCCGGCCGGCCTGTCCATCGCCTTGTTCCGGCGCCCCTCGACGCCCGCACCATTGCCGGACGGAACGCGACTGATCACCTTTACCTCCGGTACCACCGGCACCCCCAAGGGGGTCTGCCTGTCCGGGCCTCATCTCGAGTCGGTCATTGAAGGGCTGGAACAGCGCCTTGCAGGTGTTCCCCTCCATCGTCACGGCGTGGTGCTGCCCATGGCGGTGCTGCTCGAACATCTGGCCGGCGCACTCTTCGCGCTCTGGCGAGGAGCCACGATCGTTATCGATACGCCCGATCTTACCGGGCTACATGGCAGCGGTACGCTAGACCCCGACCAGTGGCAACGCTGGCTGGCCAAGCGCCGACCCGACAGCCTGATTCTGGTGCCGGCGCTGCTCAGGCCACTTTGTGCCCTCGCCGCCAAAGTCAGCGAAACGGCACGACGTCCAGACTGGGCGACGGCGCTATCACTGGTAGCGGTAGGCGGCGGATACGTTTCCCCGTCGCTGCTGAATCAGGCCATCGCATGTGGGCTTCCCGTTGCCCAGGGCTACGGCATGTCCGAGATGGGCTCGGTGGTCTGTCTGAGCCGCCCGGACGAGCCCCAGGATGGCCGTGTCGGGTGCCCCCTCAAGGGATTGCGCCTGAGCACCGATGAGCAGGGTCAACTGCTGGTCCACGGTCGTCGCATGCTCGGCTACCTAGGGTCCGATCATCACCTTCCATCAACCGAGATGCCCTGGCCCAGCGGAGATCTCGGCCACCGCCTGGCGGACGGTCACTGGCGCCTGGACGGGCGTCAGCGCAACGTCATCATCCTGTCGAACGGACGCAATCTCTGTCCCGAGTGGCTCGAGGCGGAGCTCGAGCTCATCGACGGTATCGATCGTGCCTTCGTCTTCGGCGAAGGCTTGCCGGGGGTGCTGGCGCTCCTCAGCCCTTCAGCCGCTATCCCGGCACCCCGCCTGGAAGCCCACATCACCGCGCTCAATCAGCGCCTGCCCGACTACGCCAGGGTCCGCGGCTGGCAGTCGTTGATGCGGCAACTGCCAGGCGTCGCCGAGCCGCTGTCGATCGCCAGCAACGAACTGACCGCCAACGGACGCCTGCGCCGGGCCAGCATTCAGCTCCGCCGTCGCTGCGACATCGAGCGGCTTGTCGCCAGAACCTTCCCTGGCCATGAGCAGGTGTCAGCAGCGCTTTCCTCCGCCGCCGACGGCCTCCCTTCATACCCACAGGACCCCCCACCCCCATGAACACGCTGACCGATACCCCGAACGTCGCCTCGCCACCTGTCGACAACGGCAAGCCCGACGGTTTCTACCGCCACCTGCTCGCTGCCACCGAAGACGAACGCCAAGCCTTGATGGGAGGGGAACTGATCGGGCGCGCCCAGGGTGGCAAGATCACGCTGCCCGAATATCGCGCCTTTCTCGCCCAGGCCTATCACCATGTGCGCCACACTGTCTCACTGATGATGGCCTGCGACGCCGAGTTGTCCGCTCCTAACTTCGTGCTGCGCGACAACCTGCGCATGGCCATCGCCGAGTACATCGACGAGGAAAAGGGCCACGAACACTGGATACTCGATGACCTCGAGTCCACCGGCGTCGATCGGCACCACGCGCGTTCACGCCCACCGCTGTTCGAGACGGAATGGATGGTGTCCTACGCCTACGACAGCATCAGACGGCGCCATCCGCTGGCCATGTTCGGCATGGTGCTGGTGCTCGAGGGTACCAGCACCTCGGCGGCCAGCGCCGCCGGCAGGGCCATCCGCGATAGCCTGGGCCTGACCGATGACGCCTTCCACTACCTGTTTTCCCACGGCGAACTGGACATCTCCCATATGGCCTTCTTCGCCGAACTGATGGACACCATCACCGACACCGAGGAGCAGGCCCAGATCATCCATTCGGCCCGTGCCTTCTATCGCCTCTATGGCGCGGTCCATGACGCCGCCCTGCGAGACGCCGAGCACTGGACGGACGAAGCGCTGGAGGCAAACTCATGCCATCACTGAGCGAGCGCAGGATTCTGGTGACCGGCGCCACTGGCGGCATCGGCTCGGCGCTGGTGAAGCGGCTTGACGCCGAAGGCGCCAGCCTGTGGCTGGCAGGGCGTGATGAGGGCAAGCTCAGCGCCCTGGCGGGCGAGCTTGGCAAGGCTGCCTCGAGACACACCCTCGTCGCTGGCGTCGATCTGACCACCGCGATGGGCCGCCAGCGGCTACTCGACCAGCTAAGTCAGGCAGCACCCGAGCAGCGCCCTTCGACGCTGGTCCACCTGGCCGGCATCAATCATCTCGGCTGGTTTCGCGAAACCTCGCCAGACGACGTCACCCGGGTACTCGATACCAATCTGACCTCGACCCTGCTGCTGACCCAGGCCCTGCTGCCTTTGTTTCTCGGCCAACCCAGCGCCAACCTGCTGTTCGTGGGCTCACTGCTGGGGCATATCGGCCACCCGGGCTATGTCGCCTACTGCGCCAGCAAGGCCGGCCTCAAGGGCTTCGCCGAAGCGCTGTCCCGGGAGCTCGAAGACACCCCGGTCCGGGTGCAGTACCTGGCCCCCCGCGCCACCCGGACTGCCATGAACGGCCCCGACGCCGAGGCCATGAACGAGGCCCTGGGCAATACCGTGGACAGCCCCGAGCGCGTGGCCGATGCCATCATCAAGCAGCTGACAAGAGGCCAGCGTCGCGCCGTCATCGGCGGCAAGGAGCGCCTGTTCGCGCTGATCAACGCCATCGCCCCCAAGCTCGTCGATCGCGCTATCGCCCGGTCCCGAGCCGATATATCCCGCCACCTGGATCCCCCTGCGCAGGTTATCCAGGACTGACCAGCCGATGACCGTATCGCCTTGACCCTTGTGCTGCACAAGGGTTTTAGTCTGTGGTGGAGATGCTCGAACTTGCATAGTAGTGACGGAAGCTTCAGGGGCCACCACCCTGGCCTGCCTGGGCTTTTCTCAACCACCACAGGGAGAGGAAATGAGCACGAACACAGCAAGCCCGGCGCAGCGGGCCTCATCCAGCACTGCCCGCCTCTATCGTATGAAGACCGCGGAGCACCTCTGCCCCTTCGGCCTCAAGACCTTGTCGCTGCTCAAGCGCAAGGGCTACCAGGTCGACGACCACACCCTGACATCACGTGAAGCCATCGACCGCTTCAAGCAGGAAGCCGACGTGGACACCACACCCCAGGTGTACATCGGCGACGAGCGCATCGGCGGCTACGAGGAACTGCGCCGCTACCTCGGCATGAGCGTGCCCGGCGACAAGGAAGTCAGCTACCGTCCTGTCATCGCCATCTTCGCCACGGCCCTGCTGATCGGCCTGGCGGTGGGCTGGGTGTCCGGCCAGTCGCTGGTCTCAGTGCGCACCATCGAGTTCGCCGTCGCCTCGGCCATGGTTCTGCTGGGCCTGCAGAAACTGCAGGACGTGGAAAGCTTCAGCACCATGTTTCTCAACTACGACCTGCTGGCCCAACGCGATGTACGCTACGGCTACATCTACCCCTACGCCGAAACACTGGCCGGCATACTGATGCTGGCAGGCAGCCTGATCTGGATCGCCGCGCCTGTGGCCCTGTTCATCGGTACCGTGGGGGCCATTTCGGTGTTCAAGGCGGTCTACATCGACAAGCGCGAACTCAAGTGCGCCTGCGTCGGCGGCAACAGCAACGTTCCCCTGGGCTTCGTTTCCCTGAGCGAGAACCTGATCATGCTGCTGATGGGCCTGTGGATGCCGGCCAAGGCACTTCTGATGTAGAGCGCGCCTGATCTGGCCGTTCCAGACGCGTAGCAAAAACCCGCCAGGTATTGCCTGGCGGGTTTTCTCTGGCACGATGCAACGTTTATTCGAAGCCGACATGCAGACTGTAGCGACCACTGTTTTCATTGGCGCTGCCAAGCACACTGCCTCGCACTTCAAGCTCATAGTTTCCGGGAGTGACAGGCTCCTCCAGCAGGAAGTGGCCGTTGTTGTCCGCGTCGCTGGCCACCAGCTGCCCCGCGGGGGAATACAGCCTTCCCTCGATACTCATCGACTGACTCGAGTCGCTGGCAAGATGTTCACTGCTGACGACGATCATTCCTTCCTCTTCGATCGGCAACCGGTAACGCACGGGTGCACCACGAAGCTGTTGGGTGGCAGACACACCTTGCCGCAAGATTTCGGCTTCCTGCGAATGGCCCTGCGCAGCCCATACCGGTAGAGAAACGCCCACGAGGACAGCTACACCCATCATGTGTTGCCACAATTTCATAACGATTACCTCCTTTGAATGTTGGCACCTTCATGATGTGTCATCTGGCTTAATCTACGCTGAAACATTGAAAAACGGCGTAGTGAAGCAGATCCCGCCAGCGGCCTGAATGGCAACCGTAGGCGCAGAGGCATCAAAACCAGACGCGCAGCCCGGCAACCACTGCGGTGTCCTCCACTTGATCGCCTTCATCACGCGCCATATCGGCAGTATCACCATAAAGTTTCTGCCAATAGGCGCCGATATAGGGCGCGAACTTGCGATGTAGCTCATAGCGAAGGCGCAGGCCGGTGCGCAAGGAATTGAATCCCTCCCCTACACCGAACTCCTCGGCATCATCGAACGCCACTTCCATTTCCAGGCGAGGCTGCAGATAAAGCCGCTGGGTCAGTCGCAGATCATATTCCTGCTCCAGACTCAAGGAGGTATCACCATCGTCACTGACACGAAGATCCAGCTCGGTTTCCAACCGGTAGGGCGCCAGCCCCTGCAGACTGATCACGCCGAAATAGCGCTCGGGATGGTCATCGCTGCCAAGCCCGCCCTGGTAGCCAAGCCCTCCCTGTAGCTCCCAGAAGTCGGCGATCAGTCGGCTATACAGCAGATCCAGCGATTCAAATTCCGCATCTTCGCCATCCCCTTGGGTATTGTTCCCTTCCCCCTTCAGGTAGACGCGATGAACGTCGCCTCCGTACCAGGCCTGAAAATCCCAGGTTACTGCCTCGCTGTCTTCAGACGGCCAGACGTATTCCAGACGGTCGACCAGCACCGAGCCACGCAGATGCTCCTGCATGGGCGACGGCCAGTGATCTGGCGCGTCGTAGCCATCCTCAGCCAGCGCCAGCGACGACAATGCCAGACCAGATAGCGTTGCCAGGCAAATACGGCCCACACGAATTTCCATGCGTCATCTCTCCTCAGGCAACCTTGACGACGCGGAACATGCCGGCGTCCATGTGATAAAGAAGGTGGCAGTGGAACGCCCAGCTGCCCTCGGCATCCGCCGTGATCAGTGCAGAAAGGCGCTCGCCTGGCTTGACGTTCAGGGTGTGCTTGCGCGGAATCAGCTCACCGGCACCATTCTCCAGCTCCATCCACATGCCGTGCAGGTGGATCGGGTGCTCCATCATGGTGCGATTGACCAGGATGAGGCGCAGACGCTCGCCCTTGTCGAAGTGGATCGGCCCCGAGACCTCACTGAATTTCTTGCCGTCGAAGGACCACATGTAGCGTTCCATGTTACCGGTCAGATGAAGCTCGAGTTCGCGACCAGGAGGACGACGGTCAGGCCAGGGCGCGATGGCCTTCAAGTCCTGATACACCAGCACACGACGCTCGCGGGCATCCAGGCCGATTCCAGGCTGATCGAGGCGGGAGCCTGGCTGCGCCACGCCCACCGGCAGCATGGCTGTACCAGTGGCGCTCTCCGTACTGTCCATCTGAGCGTGATCCGTTCCCGCCATGCTCGAGTGGTCCATACCGGTCATCGAGCCATGATCCATGCCGCCCATGTTCGAGTGATCCATACCGGCCATCGAGCCATGATCCATGCCCGTCATGCTCGAGTGATCCATACCGGCCATCGAGCCGTGATCCATGCCCGCCATGCTCGAGTGATCCATACCGGCCATCGAGCCGTGATCCATGCCCTCGTGGGCTCCCATGGCCTCCATTCCTCGATCGGCGATACGTCGGCGTTCCGGCACCGGCGCCACCATCCCCATACGCGGCGCCAGGGTCCCCCTGGCAAAGCCGCTTCGGTCCATGGACTCGGCAAAGATGGTGTAGGCCACATCGTCTTTCGGCGTCACCAGAACGTCATAGGTTTCCGCCACCCCGATGCGGAACTCTTCGACGGGCACGGGCCGAACCGGCTGGCCGTCGGCCGCCACCACCGTCATTTCGAGCCCCGGAATCCGCACGTCGAAGTAGCTCATGGCGGAGCCATTGATGACACGTAGCCGCTGCGTCTCGCCGGGGCGAAACAGGGCAGTCCAATTGTCATCGGGTGAATGACCGTTGAGCAGATAGGTGTAGGTGGCGCCGGTAACATCGGCGATATCACGGGAGCTCATGCGCATCCGGCCCCACATGGCACGCGCTTCCCAGGTGGAGGCGAGCCCCTGACGGTCCACATCGGCGATGAAGTCACCCAGGGTGCGCTCCTGGAAGTTGTAGTACCCCTCCCCGGTCTTCAGGTTGTGGAAGATGGTCGAGGGGTCCTCGAAACTCCAGTCGGTCAGCAGCAGCACGTGCTCGCGGTCATAGCGAAAGGGTTCGCGCTGTTCGGCGTCGATGACCAGGGGGCCCACATGGCCAATCTGCTCCTGCAGTCCTGAGTGGCTGTGGTACCAGTAGGTGCCGCTTTGACGGAGGGGAAAGCGGTAGGTAAAGGTTTCGCCCGGCATGATGCCGGCAAAGCTCACGCCGGGGACGCCATCCATCTCAGGCGGCAGGAGAATGCCGTGCCAGTGAATCGAGGTGGGCTCGTCCAGCAGGTTGGTCACCCGCAGCGTCACGTCCTGCCCTTCCTTGAGCCGGATCAGGGGGCCAGGGCTGGTGCCGTTGAGGGTAATCGGCCGTGCAGACTGGCCAGCGATGGGCACGCTCTGGCGACGTATGGCCAGCGAGATATCCGGACCGCTTTCCACCCCCTTGGGGTAACTCGAAGTCTGTCCCCAGGGGTTGGCCCAGGCAGGCGCCAGACCGAGGGCGGCGGTGCCGATTCCCAGGGCTGCGCTTCCCTTGATGAATCCTCGTCGTGATAGCCGATGTGGCGGTAGAAGTGTCGTCGACATGGGTGCTGTCTTCCTGTGCGATGAACTTCTGCCATCTTCCATCGCCAAGCTGAAAGCCAGCTGAATCCTTAACGCACGGCCTCTCTCTCGGAGGTTGACGCCAGCGCCAACGGCAAGCGGATGGTCACCTCGAGTCCACCGCTGGGCGGCGCCTGAAAGCCGACCTCTCCCCGGTACTGCTCGACCAGTTCAAGCAGAATCGACAGGCCAATGCCGTTGCCTGGCCGCCCTTCATCCAGCCTCTGCCCTCGCCGGCCCAATAGCGGCAGCAACTCCGCCGCCACCCCAGGGCCATCGTCCTGGATCTTCAGCTCTAAGTGTCGCCCCAACGTCAGCGCGAGCCACACCGACTGGTTGGCCCACTTGCCCGCGTTGTCGAGCACGATGCCGATCATTTCCAGGAAGTCCTGTCGTTCCATCTCGATGCAGGCATCCTCGGCGTCCCCGAGGGCCATGACGAAGCGCTTGTCGGGGTAGAGGCTTCGAAACATGTCGAAAAGCTGGTCGAGTTCCCGCTTGACCCGGGTGTGCTGGCCGCCACCGGGGCCCGCCAGACGCGCCTGACGCAGGTGGGACTCCATCAACTCCTGCATCAGCGTCAACCGCTCCAGCAGACGCTCACGGCGGGATTGATCAAGCTCACGCTTGCTGCGCAGCGCCTGCATCACCGCGGTCAGAGGGGTCTTGAGCGCATGGGACAGGTCGGCAACGGCGTTACGCGAACGCACCAATCGGCGCTCCTGGCTGTCCATCAGACGATTAAGCTGCGAGACCAGAGGGCGGAACTCCTGCGGCACCTTCATTCTGAGACGCTGTCGCTGACCACTTCGCAGCTCGGCCAGCTGGCGCTGCAACAGATCCAGTGGCCGCAGGGCGGCATTGACCGCCAACCCGTTAAGCAGCGAAAGAGCCAGCAGCACCAGACCTGCGATGGCGCCAATCCACCAGTGCAGGGCCGCAAGGCCTTCCTCGACGCTGTCGAAGGATTCTCCGATGAGCAGCACCCCAGGCCTGCCGTCCACCGTAAAGGTTCGCCTCAACACCAGCAGGTGACGCCCCTCCAGGTGCACATCCAGCAGCGACCTGTCAGGCCCATCCAGATGGGGCGTCAGCGCCGACAACCAGGTCGGATGGGAGGTGGTGACGATCTCGCCGCGCTTGAGCACGTAAAGATGATGAAAGACCTCGGCCGACAGGCTCGAGGGCAAGGTGGGGGCCGGTACCGGGTCTGCGGCTTGACGCAGTTGCGCCAGGCGATACTCCGCCTCCTGCCGCAGTCGATCACCCAGAAAGTCCCGCGCGGTCTCGCGCAGCAGCAGGCCATGCATGAACCAGGTCAATCCCATGACCAGCAGGGACACCGCCCCGAGGCTGACCAGCAGGCGCAGACGGAGACTATTGCGTCTAATGCGAAACAAGCACGTACCCCTGGCCTCGGCGGGTCTGGATGACATGCTTGCCCAGCAGACGCCTCAGGCGCGCGATATAGACCTCCACCAGGTTGGGCGCCGGGGCATCCTGCTCCAGGGCGTAGAGCTGATCGAGCAGCTTCGTCTTGGAGTGCACCCGGTCAGGGTGGTGCATCAGGTAGCGCAGCAGGCAGAACTCGGTGGCGGTAAGCGTCTGCCATGGGCCTCCCGCGCAACTGACCTGGCGCTGCTCCTCGTCAAGGCGGATGCCATTGACGATCAGCCGCGCCGTCAATTCGGTACGCCGCCGCAGCAACGCCTGTATCCGCGCCAGCAGTTCCTGTTCGTGAAAGGGCTTGGTGAGGTAGTCATCAGCCCCCCGACGCAGGCCGTCCACCTTGTCCTGCCAGGCATCGCGAGCCGTCAGGATCAGCACCGGAAGGCCTAGGCCGTGTTCACGCTGGAACTCGAGCCAGTCGAGCCCCGAACCATCGGGCAGGCCGATATCCAGGATCATCAGTGCATACTCTTCGCTGTGCAACAGCGCCTTTGCCACGCTCAGTCGCTCGGCAACGTCGACGCGATAGCCATGATCATCCAGCGTATCCTTCAGACTCTCGCAGAGCAGGTCATCGTCCTCGACCAGCAACAGCTTCATCACCATCATCTCCCTGCCAGCGGGCCCCGGCATGCCACGCCTCACTCGAGCCGGACGGGGTGGCCCCGTCCCAGGCTTGCCGCCTATTCTCCCACACTCAGGGTGCCATGCATGCCCGCTTCAAAATGTCCGGGTACATTGCAGGCGAAGGTCAGCGATGCCCCCTGCTCCGGCGCCTGCCAGACAAGCGTCCTGGTCTCTCCCGGCGCCAGAGTCACCGCCGGCATGTCCATGGCGCCTTGCATCTGACTCATGTCGTGGCCGTCACCGTGCATGCCATGCCCTCCTCCCGAGGCCATCTCACGCATCATCTTGCGGTGTTCGTTCTGAGCCTCGGCGGAGCCGATCACGAACTCGTGCTCGAGCTGACCGCTGTTGGTGACCTCGAAGGCCACCACCTCCCCGGGGGCAACGCTCAAGCTTTCCGGGCCGAACCAGATATCGCCGGCCTCGACGGCGATGGTGCGATCCGCCTGATCGGGGTCCATGGCCTCCGATTGAGCGTGGCCGGGACCTGCCAATGCCTGGGTCGACAATAGGCCAAGAGCGACCACCATCAGTGTGCTGCGCATGACGTCATCCTTCCGTTTTGGGTGTCTCCCTCTGTTTGTAGCGCAAGAACCTGAATCCATACTGAATCGGCGATAGATGGCCACGCTGTTCACTGCGCCTACGAATGCTTCCACTGTTCCAGCAGCAGATCGATAAACAGCTGGGCGGTGCCCGAGATACTGTGCACGTTGCTGCGTACCAGGCCGATGGTGCGCTGGATGCGTGGCTCCGGCAGCTCCCGCGAACACAGGATCTCGTGATCCGGGCCCGGCATGGTCATGCGCGGCAGAATCGCCACCCCCAGGCCCGACTCCACCAGCCCCAGCGAGGTGGACAGATGCTGTACTTCGTAGAAGCTGTTGAGGTGGATGCCCTCGGCGGACAGCGCATTGTCCAGCAGGGTGCGATTGCCGCTGTCGCGACTGACGGTGATCAGCCGCACCTGCTCGAGGTCTGACCACTCGATTTGCTCCCTGGCCGCCAGAGGGTGATCGGAGCGCAGCGCCAAGACGAAGGGGTCTCTCATCAACTGGGTGAAAGACACCTCAGGCCGCTGGGCGCTGAACATGTTGATGCCGAAGTCGGCCTCGCCGCTGATGACCTTCTCGAGACCCTCGTTGGCGCTGACATCCAGAATACGAATACGGATGCCCGGCCAGGCCTCGCTGAACCCCCTGATCACGCTTGGCAGAAAGTAGAAGGCAGCGGTCGGCAGGCAGGCGATGGTCACGGTGCCGGTCTGGTGGGTGGCCAGCTCGCGGATACCGAGGATCGAGGACTCGTACTCTTCGATCATCCGTCGCGCCCGAGGCAGAAAGTCGGCGCCTATCGGCGTCAGCCGCGTACGCCGGGTGGTGCGCTCGAGCAGGCCCACCTCCAGCAACTCTTCGAGCTTCTGGATTCGCCGTGACAGCGCAGGCTGCGACAGGTGCAGGCGCTGAGCCGCCTCATGGAAGGAGCCCAGCTCCGCGACCTGGATGAAGGCCTGCAGATCGAGAAATTCAAGACGGTGCTGCATCGGGTCACTCTTGCATGAAGGCTTTTGGACTAATAACCATAGCGCATTAATCCTCATTTCGCATTGATAGACGCCAAACTTTGCATTTGAAGCATCAATAGACGCCTGACAAGCTGATACCACGACCTCCAACAACGGCGTGGCATCACGATGATGAACAGCATCCCCTGCATGATCATGCGCGGCGGCACCTCCCGCGGGCCCTTCCTGCGCATGAGCGACCTCCCCGACGACGAGCCCGCCAGGGCGGAAATCCTGATCAGCCTGATGGGCTCCGGCCACGCCCTGCAGATCGACGGGATCGGCGGCGGCGACCCGCTGACCAGCAAGGTGGCCATCGTCGAGCGCTCCAGCCACCCGGACGCCGACGTGGACTACCTGTTCGCCCAGGTGGACGTGCTCAACCGCCGTGTCGACTTCAACCCCAACTGCGGCAACATGCTGTCTGCCGTCGGCCCCTACGCCATCGAGTCCGGCCTGGTGGAGCCGCAACCGGACTACACCCTGGTGCGGGTACGCAACCTCAACACCCAGCGACTGATCGAGTGCCACGTACCCACCGACGCCGGCCAGGTCCGCTACGACGGTGACACTCGCATCAGCGGTGTTCCCGGCAGTTCCGCCGCCATTCAACTGAGTTTTCTCGACATCGTCGGAACCAAGACGTCGGGACTGCTCCCGACCGGCCAGGCCGCCGACACCATCGACGGTGTCACCGTATCCTGCCTGGATGCAGCCACCCCGATCATCATGATCGACGCGCGAGAGCTTGGACTGAGTGGCCGCGAGACGCCGCTCGAGCTGGATAGCGACAGCGACCTGCTCAAGCGTCTGGAGAGGATCCGTCGTCATGCAGGAGAGCTGATGGGGCTTGGTGACGTCAGCGACAGCGTGCTACCGAAGCCCGTGCTGGCCTCGCCCGCCGAGGATGCCGAGCGCACCCTGTGCACCCGCTACTTTGTCCCCCATCGCTGTCACAAGGCGATCGCTGTCACCGGTGCCATCGCTGTGGCGAGCGCCGTCAGCGTCCCTGGCACCGTCGCCAATCGCATCGCCATCGATGCAGGGCAACTCAAGGCCGGTGACCTCAAGGCGGCCGTCAGCCTGGAGCACCCGTCGGGCTTCATCGATCTCCAGGTGGAGCACCGCGACGGCGACCCCGGCGATATCGCCCGAGCCTCATTGATCCGCACCGCCAGAAAGATCATGAGCGGCACCCTGTTCTACGCCCTGCCCGACCCTACTCTGCCCGGCACGTCTTCCAGCCGCCCCGGCCCGGACTGATCTGCACCGACAAGGACGCTGCCGGCTGCGCCGAGCGCCGCCGCGCCCGACAACCACAACCGCCATAACAATCACCACCTCCCCAACCGACATAACAATCGTCACAACGACCGTCAGGAGACACGCCATGAAGACCCGTAAACCTTCCTCGTTCACCGCATCACGCCTCGCCTTGTCCCGCGTTACCAGGGCCGCGGCACTCGGCATCGCCATCGCAGGCACCAGCCTCGCCGGCAATGCCCAGGCCGCAGAGGTCGAGGTACCCGCCAATATCAAGTGGACCGTGCCGTTCGGCGTCGGCGGCGGCACCGATGTGTGGGCGCGCTTCTTTTCGCCCTGGCTCAGCGACTATATCCCCGGCGAGCCGACCATCATGATCGACAACGTCCCGGGAGGCGGCTCGATCAATGGCGCCAATCTGTTCGCCATGCGCGCCAAGGCCGACGGTTCAAACTGGCTCGGCACCTCGGCCTCCACCCAGTACCCGGCGATGCTGGATGATCGCCGCGTACGCTATGACTACAGCGAATGGACGCCGATCCTGGCAACCCCCACCGGCGGGGTGGTCTATGGCCAGCCGAGCCTTGGCGACACCGCCGACGCGGCGATCGATGCCCTGCTCAGCCAGCCGGTCAAGCTGGCCGCCCAGAATCCCACCGGTCTCGAGCTGCCCGTGCTGATCGCCCTCGACCTGCTAGGCGCCGACGTCCAGGCGGTGTTCGGTATGCGTAGCCGCGGCGAGGGACGACTGGCCTTCGAACGCGGCGAAGCGGACATCGATTTCCAGACCAGCTCGGCCTACCTGAGCAACGTCACCCCGCTGGTCGAGTCCGGCAAGGCAGTGCCGCTGTTCTCGCTGGGCCTGCTCGACGACGACGGCAAGATTGTTCGCGACCCGGCCTTCCCCGACCTGCCGACCTTCAACGAGGTCTACCAGGCGCGTCACGGCGAGGCGCCCTCCGGGCCTGCCTATGAGGCATTTCGCAAGTTCTTTGCCTCTGGCTTCGCCCTGCAGAAGCTGATCATGGTGCCCAGGGACACCCCTCAGGAGCTGGTCGACGCCTACCGTGACGCTGCCCGCGAGTTCGTCGCCACCGATGAGTTCAAGCAGGACGCAGAAGCCCAGCTCGGCCCCTATACCCCGGTCATCGGTGACGTCATTCAGCGCCACCTGGAAGACGCCATGTCGATCGATGAGGCGACCCGTGAGTGGCTGGCCAAGTGGCTCGAGGAGAAGCACAACGCCAGGATCTGACACCGTTCGGGAAGCGCCGGCCACGACGGCCGGCGCCTCCTGGCTCAACGACTTCAACAAGACGCCCTCGGGCGTCACCAACAACTCGAGAGCCACACGCCATGCTTGATATCCTTCTTTCCAGCCTGGGACAGCTGTTTACCCTGTCCCATCTGCTGTTCATGACGCTGGGGGTGCTGGTCGGCCTGGTCGTCGGCATCATTCCAGGCCTCGGCGGCATCGCCGGCATGTCACTGCTGCTGCCCTTTCTCTACGGCATGGAGCCCACGGTCGCACTCGGCATGCTGATGGGCCTGGTGGCGGTCATCCCCACCGGCGACACCTTCGCCTCCGTGCTGCTGGGCATTCCCGGCTCCAGCGCGTCACAGGCCACCGTCATCGACGGTTTCTCCCTGGCCAAGAAAGGCCAGGCCGCACGGGCCCTGTCCAGCGCCTTTCTGTCTTCGATGATCGGCGGTCTGATCGGTGCCGTGGTGCTGACCGGCTTTATCCTGATCGCAAGACCACTGGTGCTGTCGTTCTCGTCATCGGAACTGTTCATGCTGACCCTGCTCGGGCTTTCCATGGTGGCGGTGCTGTCGGGTGCGGACCTGTTCAAGGGTCTGGCCGCCTGTGGCCTGGGTCTGCTGGTGGGCGGTATCGGCATGGCACCAGCCACCGGAGAATTTCGCCTGAACCTCGACATCGACTACCTGTTCGATGGCCTGCCGCTGGTGGTCGTCGGCCTCGGCATCTTCGCCCTGCCGGAGATCATCGATCTGCTGGTCAAGCGAGGCGCCATCGCCGAAAAGCCCTGCCGTCTCGGCGAAGGCTGGCGTCGCGGTATCCAGGACGTCGGCCAGCAGCGCGGGCTGGTCGCACGCTGCGCCGCCATCGGCAGCCTGGTCGGCACCATTCCGGGGCTCGCTGGCTCGGTGGTGGACTGGCTGACCTACGGCCATGCGGTGCAATCGGCCAAGGACAGCTCCGAGTTCGGTAAGGGGGATATTCGCGGCGTCATCGCCCCGGAGTCGGCCAACAACGCCTGCGCCTGTGGCGCCATGGTGCCGACCTTGCTGTTCGGGGTGCCCGGTTCAGGCACTGCGGCGGTGTTCCTCGGCGGCCTGCTGCTGCTCGGCCTGCAGCCCGGGGTCGGCATGATCGAGACCCATCTGGACCTGACCTACACCATCATCTGGTCGCTGGCCCTCGCCAATATCCTTGGTGCCGCGCTCTGCCTGATCCTGGCCCGCCCCGTGGCCAACCTGACCCGGGTGCCCTTTGCCACCCTGGCGCCACTGATCACGGTGCTGATCATGTTCGCCGCCTTCCAGGCCACCCGCGCCACCGGCGATCTGCTCGCACTGGGCGCCATCGGCGTGCTGGGCGTGCTGTTCAAGCAGGCCAACTGGTCACGTCCGGCCTTCCTGATCGGTTTTGTGCTGGCACCGGGCGCCGAGGCCTACTTCTACCAGGCGGTCCAGTTCCAGGGCACCGACGCTTTCCTGCGCCCCGGCGTGCTGATCATCGGCGCCATGATTCTTGCCGCCATGTTCATTCCGGTGATCGGCAAGCAGATCAAGAAGCGGCGTCAGCCGATGTCGGTGGGCGCCGCGGCCACCGAGCCTAAGCCCGACGCTGAATCCCATCGTCTGGGGATCATCGATATCGTGCTGCTGGGAGCCCTGCTGGCGCTGGCGGCCAGCGCCTGGGTCAACGTCTCGGAGCTGTCACTGATCGGCGGCATCATGCCACGGCTCGCGATTGCCATCATGGCCCTCGCCTGCCTGGCCGAGATCGTCCGCAGCGTGGTACGTCGCCCCCGCTGGGAGCGTCAGACCTTCGCCCGAGAAGCCATCTGGCTGGTCGGCTTCTTTGCCCTCGTCGCCGCCATGCTGACGCTGGGCTTCATCACCACGGCCACACTGTTCACCCTGGTGTTCCTGCTGGCCATCGCCAAGCTCAAGCCCTGGGTCGCGGTGCTGATGGCGCTGGGGGTACTGGCATTCCTGCTGGCCATGGCAGAGTTTCTGACCCTGACCTATCCCCAGGGCATCCTCGACCCGCTGTTGTTCTACTGACCCCCGAAGCGACCCGCAGCAGCCCTGCGAGTACGAAAGCCACCGCTGTACACCGTTGTAAAGAGATAAGCCCCGCCTCGGCGGGGCTTATCCTGTAAAGACGTGCGTGAGGGGAACACCATCGAGGTCGACGAGCATCGTCGACGGGGCTCGCTCGCTGGCCGGGCTATCGAGCATAGCGAGAGCCACGAACTTGGCCTGAGCCACCTCGAGATTCACCAGCGTCGGCAAGATCCCCTCTGGCGGCAACGAGCCTTAGGAAAACGACTGACTGTCAGCCGCCTGGTGGCTACGATTGGACTCGGGCGTGCCATCTGGACATGACCGCCGCGCCCCGGCTAGCTTGACCACATGTCGCTCGGCTCGACGCTACTGCCGCACACGACTTTGGGCCGAAAAACCTTCGGCAAGACACTGTCAATATCCGTACATGTGAGATTATTCAAGGAGATCTGCCAAGGAAGCAAACCAAGCTTGTCCTGGCATGGGCCGAGCTTCACCAGGACGAATTGATGGCAGACTGGCGACTGGTCATGAACGGCGAAGAACCCTTCAAGATCGAGCCGTTATAGTGAGGGGGGAAATCATGTACCCATCTGTGAAAAAGGTTACACCGATTGACGACTATCGCCTCTCGATCCATTTTGACAACGGAGAGAATGGCGTCCTGGATATGAAACCCTACCTGGATTTTGGAGTGTTTCAGAAGCTAAAGGATCGCAAGGCATTTGATCGCGTTCGGGTATCATTTGACACCATCGAATGGGAATCAGGAATCGATCTTGACCCAGAGTTTGTCTATGCCAAAAGCCAGCGTACTGACGTGCCACATGGAGAGGCAAGCGAAGAACAGGGCACACACAGCTAAGCACGCCACCAGGCCAGACAGCTGGACTGTCCAAGCGCAGATAAAGAACACTCGCTCGGGAATACCTTCCATTCTTCCGAGTCCCGAGCCACTCAGCGATCCACTTGAAAAATATCCTGGAGGGCCGCGCTCAGGCACGTCAGCAGTCCCCCGCGCCCTTATTGGCTCCCCTCGAACATGCGATGCCGGGCGTTGTCGATATGAGCCCGCATGGCGGCTTCGGCGCGCTCGCCATCCTTGTCGCTGATCGCCTCGACGATCGCCAGGTGTTCATCCTGGACCAGCTTCAAGCGCTCCTGAGAGGCCATCAGTGACAGCCCCCGGGTCAGGTTCATGCCTTCCTTGATGCTCTCGTTGAGCGACTTCAGCACGGTGATGTAGTAGTGGTTGCTGGCCGCCTCGGTGATCGCCAGGTGGAAGCGATAGTCCTCGTCGGTGGCCAGATCGTGGCGGGCGTTGGCCTCATCGATGATGTCGTAGCAGCGACGGATCTGGTCGAGCTGGTCCTGGGTGCGTCGCAACGCCGCCAGGTGCGCCGCCCGCGCCTCGACATTGGTACGAAACTCGAAGCAGCGCTGGATATCGGCGATGCTCGAGATCGGCGCGAACTTGAGCACCGCACTGTCGGGCTGACGGATCACGAAACTGCCGGAGCCCCGCCGGGACACCACCAGTTCGTCTTCCTTGAGCCGGGCTAGGGCATCACGCAGCACCGGCCGGGACACTTCGTAGCGCTGGCACAGTTGCGCTTCGGTCGGCAGCTTCTTGTTGACCGGATACTGGCCCTCGATGATCGCTTCCAGAATCTTCTCGTAGACCGCCGAAGCCAGTGAAAATTTTTCGTCTTGTGCCATCTTGCCCTGCTCCGGTTCTCTGTTCCCTGGAAGCCGCCTGGCTTGTACCATCAGGCGCCACCTCCCTTTTACCACTGCAAAAGGCGCCCCGCATTGGGCCTTTAGGCCACACAGGGCGCCTCTCACCTCTTCCTGCCCTGTCCGGGCGGATCACCACTACTCGCTGGTCAGGATGCCTCGGTGGTGACTCCGCCGCCCTTACCGGCCTTGCGGCCCTTCCACACGCCGTTGGCGATGATCAGGGTCCAGGTCAGGATCGCCAGCCCCGCCAGCACCATGGCGATGGGCCGGTCGACGAAGGCCATCAGGTCGCCGTCTGACTTGAGGATCGAGCGCATGAAATTGCTCTCGATGATCGGGCCGAGAATAAAGGCCAGAATCAGCGGGCCCAGCGGGAAATCATTCTCCATCAGGAATACACCGACCAGCCCCAGGCCGAGCATCACCCAGACATCGAACATGCTGTTGTTGGCGGAGAAGGCCCCCACGATACAAAACATCAGGATCAATGGGTAGAGAACGCCAGTGGGCACGGCCAACAGCCTGCCGGCGCCCTTGATCGCCATCAGCCCCAGCGGCAGCAGCAACAGGTTGGCCAGCACGAACACCATGAAGATGGCGTTGACCAGAGCCCCCTGCTCGGTGAAGACGTCGGGGCCCGGGGTGATGCCCTTGGTGGTCAGCACACCGATGATGATGGCGGTGACGGTATCACCCGGAATGCCGAACACCAGGGCCGGGATATAGGCGCCGGACAGGGCCGCGTTGTTGGCGGCGCTGGCCGAGACCAGCCCTTCCGGATGGCCGGTGCCGTACTTCTGCGGCTCCCGCGACAGCTTGCGGCTGATGGCATAGCTGATCCAGGAGGCGATGTCGGCGCCGGCGCCCGGCAGTGCACCGATCATGGTGCCGAGCAGCCCGCCACGGGCGACGCCGCCCTTGTAACGCCAGGTGGTACGGGCCACGCCGTCGAGCAGCTTGCCCTTGGGCGTTTCCACCCTTGAGGCGCGCTGCCCGGCGTTGGGCAGGCTGCGCAGCAGCTCGGTGATGGCGAACAGGCCGATCAGCACCGGCAGCAACGAGATACCCGCGAGCAGGTCATAGCTGCCCATGGTGAAGCGCATCTGGCCGGATACACTGTCCATGCCGATCATCGCCAGCGACAGGCCGATCAGCATCGAGATGGCGCCCTTGAGCGGATCACCGCCGGCGACCAGGATCGCACAGGACAACCCCAGCAGCGCCAGCCAGAAGTACTCGTCGCTGGTGAACTGCAGGGCAAATTCGGCGATCCGCGGGGCAAACAGCGCCAGCACCGCGACCCCGATGATGCCGCCGAGCATCGAACAGGTGACGTTGATACCAAGTGCCAGGCCGAGCTTGCCCTTCTTGCCCATCAGGTAGGCTTCGTCGGCGTAGACCGCCGACGCTGGCGTCCCCGGCATGCGCAGCAAGGCACCGGGAATGTCACCGGCGACGATCGCCATGGCGGTGGCGGAGACGATGGCGGCGATGGCCGGCAGCGGCTCCATGAAAAAGGTCACCGGCACCAGCAAGGCGGTTGCCATGGTGGCGGTGAGACCAGGGATAGCCCCCATGAAGAGTCCGAACAACGAGGCGGCGACAATCACCAAAAGCACCTCGCCGTCGAGCACCATGGCAGCGGCTTGCATCAATTCATTCATCAGTAGAGCACCCGTTCAAGCAGTCCTGCCTCCAGCGGCACGTGCAGAAGCTGTGCGAACAGCATCCAGATCACGGTCGTGGCAATCACCGCGATCAACAGCGCACGCCCCCAACCACGACGGTGATAGGCGCGAAACAACAGCGTCAGAAGCGCCACCGCAACGATCGGAAAACCCAGCAGCGGCGTGAGCACCACGTAGGCGATGACACTGGCGACCACCGCCGCCAGCGCCAGCACAAACGCACGGCCGGATACCTTGGAGGTCCAGCGCGCCCAGGGCTGGCGTTGGCGCAGGCCCTTGAGCACCAATAGCCCTCCCATCAACAGCAGCAGGGCCCCCACCACCTTGGGGAAGGTGCCGGCGCCATAGACCTGGCGCGGCAGCGGACTCAAGTCCGCGGAAGCGACGATGAGGGCGGCCCCGAGGGCCGCCGCCATGGTTCCCGATACCGCGTCACTGGTACGCATGATGACGATCTCCCGGGCGTTACCGCACCTTTGTCAGTGCGCCGCCGATGCGGCGCTCAATCGGGTGTATTGCAGACTGTGCCAGCCGACCGCTCGATGAGCTTTCTGTCACCGAGCGGTCTGTCACTGGGCTCTCGTTTACTGGGCCTTCAGTTTCTGGACTCTCGGTTACTGGGCCAGGCCAAGCTTGTCGATGATGGAGGCGTTGTTGGCATCCTGTTCGGCCATGAATGCCTCAAAGCCTTCCGGTCCTTCCCACACGGCGCCGAAGCCGCGGCCTTCCATGAACGACTGGAAGTCCTCGGAGTTCCACACCGTCTCGGCGGCGCTCAACAGGCGCTCGGAGATGTCTTCAGGCAGTCCCTCGGGGCCGACCAGGCCACGCCAGGACCCGTGGGACCAGTCATCACCGGTCACCTCGCCGGCCGCCGGGATATCCGGGAAGGCTTCTTCGCGTTCACTGGACAGCACCGCCAGAGTGCGGACGCGATCGGATTCACGCATGGACTCGGTTTCCGGCAGCGACGAGAAGACGATGTCGACACCGCCCGCCGCCAGCTCCTGCAGGCCCGGCGCGGCGCCTTCGCTGGGTACCAGATTGACGGTATTCGGATCGATGCCCTGCTGGTCGAGGAAGCCGGCGAACGACAGGTGGTAGGCAGCACCTGGCGCAGAACCCGATACGGTGTACTCGTTGGGTGACGCGGCCAGGTCGGACAGGGCGTCATCCAGGTTCTGCCAGGGCGACTCTGCGTTGACAGTGAAGGCCGCATAATCGAGGTTGAGCAGCGCGATCGGGGTAAAGTCCTCATAGGACAGGTCGGCGGTGCCGATATGGCGATAGGTCGCGATCTCGGCGGTGCCCAGGCCCAGGGTATAGCCATCGGGACGCGCCATCTTCATCGCCATGTGGCCGACCACACCGGAGCCACCGGTACGGTTGACCACGTTGACCGGCTGCCCCAGCTCTTCCTGCAGACCGGCGGCAAACTGACGACCGACGGCGTCGGTGCCGCCACCGGCGGACCAGGGCACGATCAGGGTGATCGGCTTGGAGGGATAGTCGTCACCGACGGCAACCGTGGAGGTGGCCACCAGCAGGGAAGCGCAAAGCAGGCGTGGGAGCGTTCGCATGAGTTATCTCTCTTGTCGTCGAGCGTCTGGGGATCCGGTCAAGGTCGTGGCGACCCGCCACCGGAAAGAACGCTTGCAAGAGTGCCGCCACGGCGCCAACTAGACAAGTTATTACAACTTATACTTTATGCTAACGGGCCCCGTAGACGAGCCGTCACCGCCACCTGGCGAGAGGAAAAATCGATCGCCGACACCCCACTAAAACCTTTTATTTACAAAGATTTAACAAACAAATCAATCGTAAGCACTGCGCTTTCCAAAGTTCTCTTTGACAGCAGCTCCCTGCCCACAAGACCAAAGTACCATGCCCACTTGTTAGTATTTGTTTGAAGTCCATCAGGCGCTAGGCTAAGGTTTATCCCACAATCCCAGGCTGGTCGCGCTGCGCCCTCCTTTCTCCTATCAACATCCATGATGCGGCCTGTTGCAGGCCCGATTCGTTCAGGAGCACTTCATGTTCGCCGATCTCAACGACAAGACCGTCCTTATCACTGGCTCCACCAAGGGCATCGGTCGTGCCGCCGCGGTGGCCTTCGCCCGCCAGGGTGCCATCGTCGGCATCAACAGCAGCCAGAAGGACAGCGCCGCCGAGGAGCTGATCGCCCAGCTGGAGTCCGAGGGTGCGCGCTTCGCCTACTATGAGCGCGACCTGACCAAGAGCGGCGAGTGCGAGACCCTGGTCAACGAATTTGTCGATCAGTTCGGCAGCCTTGACGTGCTGGTGAACAACGCCGGCGGCCTCGGCGTGCGCAAGGGCCTCGAGTCCCTCGAGGACGACGACTTCAACCTGGTGATGGACCTGAACCTGCGCTCGGTGATCATGACCACCCGCTTCGCCATGCCGCACCTGAAGGCCTCCGCCGAGAAGCGCGGTGAGACCGCCAGCGTCATCAGCACCGGTTCCATCGCCGGTCGCGAAGGCGGTGGCCTCGGCGCCTCTCTGTACGGCGGCTCCAAGGCCATGCTGCACAACCTGCATCGCAACTGGGTGAAGGAATTCACCAAGGACAACGTGCGCTTCAACATCGTCGCACCGGGCACCATCGACACCGCCTTCCACGCAGACAAGAGCGCTGAGGTGAAAGAGAAGATCGCCTCCACCATCGCCATGGGCCGCCTTGGCACCTCCGAGGAGGTTGCACCGTCCTTCCTGTTCCTGGCCTCCCACGCTGCCAGCGGCTACATCACCGGCCAGGTGATCGACGTCAACGGCGGCCAGATGTGCCCCTGAGGCATATCGCAGCATCCCGGGCCACCGGCGTGACGGCGCTATCGACGTCTACCCCTTGAGCCCCGAGCGGCCGGACATGCTTCCGGCCGCTTCGCTATCCACTCCCCTACTCGGCGTTCGTGCGTACTGCGATCGCAGGTTTCGTGCGCGTCGACCCCGGTTTGGCAGCGGCCGCCCCTTGCCACCTTTCATCATCTTCACTGCGCAATAACAGGAGTCCCCATGACACTCGAAGGTCATCATCTGATCGGCTTTTCCTCGGTGGCCGGTGCCACCGACGGACGTACCATCTCGGCGGTCAACCCCGCCTCCGGCGAGACCCTTGCCCCGGCCTACCCCCTGGCGGGCCAGGCCGAGGTGGAGCGCGCCTGCCAGCTGGCCGAGGACGCCTTCCTGGCCTACCGCCGCCTGCCGCTTGGCGACCGCGCGGCCTTTCTCGAGGCGGCAGCCGACAATATCGATGCCCTCGGCGACACCCTGACCGAGCGCGCCATGGCCGAGACCGGCCTGCCCAGGGCACGTCTTGAAGGCGAGCGTGGCCGCACCTGCGGACAGCTCAGACTTTTCGCCGAGGTCCTGCGCAGCGGTGACTATCTCGACGTGCGCATCGAGGACGCCCTACCCGAGCGCGCGCCCATGCCACGCCCCTCCCTCGCCCAGCAGCAGGTGCCGCTGGGTCCTGTGGCGGTGTTTGGCGCCAGCAACTTCCCGCTGGCGTTCTCGGTGGCCGGCGGCGATACCGCCGCCGCGCTGGCCGCGGGCTGCCCGGTGATCGTCAAGGCCCACTCCGCCCACCCCGGCACCTCGGAGCTGGTCGGGCGCGCCCTGCAACAGGCCGCCAAGAGCAGCAACATGCCCGAAGGCGTGTTCTCGCTGCTCTATGGCAGCGGCAGCGAGCTCGGCCAGGCCCTGGTCAAGGACCCACGCATCCAGGCGGTAGGCTTCACTGGCTCGCGCAACGGCGGCACCGCCCTGCTGCGCACCGCCCAGGCACGCCCCCAGCCGATCCCGGTCTACGCCGAGATGAGCAGCATCAATCCGGTGCTGCTGCTGCCGCAGCACCTGGAAGCCAACGCCGAGGCCCTGGGCGACGCCTTCGTCGCGTCGCTGACCATGGGCGCCGGCCAGTTCTGCACCAACCCGGGGCTGATTCTGGCACTGTCCGGCGCCGCGCTTGAGCGCTTCGCCGAGCAGGCCGGTGCCGCGGTACGCGAAGCTGCCCCACAGCTGATGCTGACCCCCGGCATCCACGCCGCCTACGAGCAGGGAGTCGCCCAACTCGTCGACCAGCCGGGCGTCAGTCTGGTCGCCAAGGGCAAGGCCACCGGCCATCTTGCCTGCCCCTGCCAGCCGCACCTGCTGCGCACCAGCGCCAGTGACTTTATCGGCAACGCCGCTCTGCATGACGAGGTCTTCGGAGCCTGCGCGCTGATCGTCGAGTGCGACTCGGTGGCACAGATGCAGCAGGTGCTGACCGCGCTGGAAGGCCAGTTGACCGCCACGGTCCACCTCGAGGAAGCCGACTACGCGCTGGCCGACCAGTTGCTGCCGCTGCTTGAGCGTCGCGCCGGTCGCATCCTGTTCAACGGCTGGCCCACCGGCGTCGAGGTGTGCCACTCCATGGTCCATGGCGGCCCCTGGCCCTCGACCTCCGACTCGCGCACCACCTCGGTGGGCAGCGCCGCGATCCAGCGCTTCCTGCGCCCGGTGTGCTACCAGGCGATGCCCGAGGCCCTGGCCCCGGACAGCCTCAAGGCCGACAACCCTCTGGGGCTGACCCGCCAGGTGAACGGCAAGCGCTAGCCCAGCGTTCTTTCTTTTTCTCCTTCTCTACTTCTCTACAACAGGCGACGCCAGCCCACCGGCGTCCCTGGCGCACCATCAACGAGGCCCTCGCCACCGGCGAGGGCCTTTTTTGATGGTGTCGATCTACTCTCCAGCGGGCCCCGACTTGTCGCGTCTGCCCAGAAATGCCCCCAAGATGCCCCTGAGACACCCCGGAGATGCCTTCAAGGAGCAAGCTCGCCTAGGCTAGGCACATCCTTTACATACAAGAGGCTCGCGACGATGCGCAGAGGCTACGTCTTTCCATCCAACCGTTCCCAGGCGGTACGCCAGCCAGAGGCAGCCGCCTTTGCCGAAGACGCAAATAGAGGCGGTATCGTCTCCACAGCTCAAAGAGGCGCTCGCACTCCTGCCGACAAGACCTGGGACGACTGGTTTGACGCGGAGGGAGCGAGCGAAGACTTCATGGAGGATCGTGGGCAACCAGGCCACTCGCCCGACCCTTCCGCTCGGCATCATCAACAAAAAAAAGCGCCTGACCCGGGCGATATGCCGTCGGACAGGCGCTGAAGTTTCCTGCTCTGGAATCTGTACGGGCCTCAGGTCGTGTTCTGGCTACCCTTCAACTGCACCGGCTTGCGGATCGCCAGGAAGTACACGAACACCCCGGTCAGCACGATGAAGAACAGACTGTCGGGCTGGGTCACGAAGACCGTCAGGTCACCGTTGGACAGGGTCAGGGAACGGCGCAGGTACTCCTCGAGGCCCGGGCCGAGGATAAAGCCGAGCAGCAGCGTTACCACCGGATAGCCGTGCTTTCTCAGGTAGAAGGCCAGTACCCCCATGACCAGCGTCATCATCATCTGGAAGGTCGAGTAGGTGGCCACGTAGCTGCCCACCACCGCCAGCATGGCGATCGAGCCGAACAGCACATCACGGCGAATGCGCACGATGCGGATAAAGTAAGGCCCGAGCAGGTACATGGTCAGCGGAATCAGGATCAGCGCGCTGAAGATCAGTGCCGCCAGCATGGGCGCGATCAGCCCGGCCTGGGATTCCATCAGCTGCGGCCCCGGCTGGATGCCGTTGATGACCAGCACGCCGAGCACGATGGCGGTGATCGGGTCGCCCGGGATACCGAAGGTCAACATGGGCACCAGGGCGCCGCCGCAGACCGCGTTGTTGGCGCTTTCCGCCGCCGCGATCCCCTGGGGATTGCCCTTGCCGAAGCTGTCCGGCTCGCGCGAGGTACGCACCGCTTCCACGTAGGCCAGAAAGCCACCCATGGAGCCCCCGGCCCCGGGCAACGTGCCTACCAGATAGCCGATGGTGGAAGACTTCAGATAGCAGGCCGCGCCGATACGACGGATCGCCGAGCGCGACGGGATAAAGTCGCGGCGACGAATCTTCGCCACTCCCTTGAGCTTATCGCGAATGGCCTGGGCCTTGTCGTTCTCGGCAAGCTGGGTCAACAGCTCACTGATGGCGAAGGTACCGATGATCACCGGCATCAGGTCGATTCCCGCCGCCAGGTCACCCATGCCGAAGCTGAATCGGGCCACCGGCACCATGGCGTCTAGCCCCACGGTGGCGAGCATCAGCCCCAGACAGGCGGCGATAGCCGCACGGCGGACATTGCCCCGCTGGGCGATGACGATGACGATCAGCGCAAACAGGATCAGCGCACACTTGCCGGTGGTCTGCACCAGCAGCGACAGGTCGGCGATCAAGGGCGCCAGCAGCACCAGCAGTACCGCCCCGAACACGCCGCCGATCATCGAGGCGAAGGAGGCATGGCCCAGCGCCAGAGGCCCTTCGCCGCGCTGCTGCATTGGGTAGCCTTCCAGCGCCGTCATCATCGACGAGGGAGCACCGGGAATATTGATGGTGGTGGCGGTGATGCTGCCACCGCACATGCCGGCCATATAGATGCTGGCACAGGCCATCAGCGCCGTGGTCACGTCCAGGCTGTAGGTCAGCGGCAGCAGCAGCGCCAGCGCCAGGGTCGCGGTCAGACCGGGAATCGCCGAGAACACGGTGCCGATCAGAAAACCGGCCACCACATAGAACAGCACCGTGGGATTGAGCAGCAAACCGAAGCTCGCCAGCACCTGGGTCAGGAAGTCCATGGGTCACCCCCGGCGTGTCGCCCGGCAGCGAGCGCCGAGCGGGTTGCATCAGTCATCATGGCTCAGCCCCAGAGTGTCGGTAGACGGACGTTGAAGACCTGGTTGAACAGCACGAAGCCCACCGCGGTGATGGCCAGCGCGATCAGGGCCTTGCTCAACCACTTGTCGAGCCCCGAGAACAACAGCATCACTCCCAGTACATAGACCAGGGTGGACAGCACATAGCCGAGTGACTGAAACACCAGTACATAGACCAGAGTCGCCAGCATCAGGGTCAGCTCCGGCGAAAGACGACGGCCCCTCGGCCTATCGCCTTCATCGGCCGCGTTGTCCCGATCCAGGGCAGCGGCGCTGCGCACCGAGGACCACCACTGCAGCACGCACAGCACGGTGGCCAGCACACCGATCAGCAACGGAAAGAAGGATGGCGTCAGCTTGCCGGCCTCCAGCGGAGGCCCCATCGCAAGGCCACCGATCAGGTAGCCCAGGGCCAGCAGCGCCAGCACGCCGTGGAAACGGATCGCGCCAGCACTGGAGCCAGGGCCAAGGCCAAGCGCACGCGCCAGCAGAGATGAAGATGAACGAGACATGCGAAACCTCTCTCGGCCCCCAATGACGGGAGACCGACAACACAGTGTTCGTTGGAAGGGAAGTGAAGCGGGCCGGCAGAGGCAGGTGCTCTACCCGCCCGCTCCAGATGGAGGCAGGAAGCGGAAGGTCGCTGCGTGAAGCTCAGACATGTTTCACCGGACCTTCCTCCCCGGACCTTGCACCCCGGACTTACAGGTCCAGCTCATCCATGGCGGCGAAGGTCCGCTCCTGGTAGCTGCCGATCCACTCGTTGACTTCCTCGCTGCCGAGCCAGCCCGGGGTGACACCGATACTGGTGACCCACTCTTGGAACTCGTCGCTCTGGTAAGCCTCGTGGTAGGTCGACTCCAGGGTCTCGATGGCGTCTTCCGGGGTATTGGCCGGCGCCGCCAGCACGATGAAGCTGCCGGTCTCGAGATCCACGTCGAATTCGGAGATCGGCGGCACCTCGGGATAGGCCGGGTTCTGCGAACCGGACAGCTCGACCACGCCAAGCGCATCACCCGAGGACAGGATCCCGGAGAAGTCTCCCAGGCTCGAGATGGCGGCGTCGATCTCGCCGGACAGCAGCGCCTCGGCCTCGGCGGTGGACGACCCCGGATAGGAGATCACGTTGAAGGTGACCCCGGTGGCCGCCTCCAGGCGACGTACCGCCAGGTAGGGACCAGAGCCCTGGGGCGCCACACCGATGCGCACCGTGCCGGGATTTTCCCTGGCCGCCTCGATCAGCTCCTCGTAGGAGGTGAAGCCCGACTGCTTGGATACCACGATGGCGTCGGCTTCCTGGGTCACGCGGGCGAACGGCTCGAGCTTTTCCAGCGAGTAGCCGGGCACCATGTTGCCCCGCGGCAGGGTGACGACGCTGTCGTAGGTCAGCACGCCGATGGTGTGGCCGTCGGGACGCGCCTTGGCCAACTGCATCAGGCCGGTGGCGGTCACCGCCCCGCCGATGTTCTCGACGTAGATCGAGGTCGGCAGCGACTGCTCGGCCAGGTTGCTGATCTTGCGCGAGATGGCATCGGCACCGCCGCCGGCAGGCCAGGGCACGATCATGCGGATGTCACGCTGGGGGAAGTCGGCCTGGGCCGTGGGCACGGCGACGACCGCGGCCAGCGCCACACCGGCCAGGGTAGCGCCGGTCGCGCCCTTGATCAGGCGCTTGCGCAGGGTCGTGCTGAGGGTGGCGTTGAGGGGAGTGAGAGCAAACATGGCGACTCCTGGAATTATTTGTGATTGTGTGGGGATAGATGAGGCGGCGCTTGTCTGGCCGCGCGACTCCTGCTTCAGCCGCGAGACTTCTGCTCGCGCAGGTAGGCCTGGTATTCCTCCTGGGCCTGTTCGTTGGGCGGATAAAGACCGATGACCGCCGCGCCGTTGTTGACCTTGTCCAGCACGTAGGCTTCGAAGGCCTCCATGCCACTGGCTTCTTCGGCGATCTCGTCGGCCAGCTCAAGCGGCACCACCATGACGCCGTCGCCGTCGCCGACCAGCACGTCGCCGGGATAGACCGGCACGCCGCCACAGCCGATGGGCTGCTGGATGTCCACCGCGTGGTGCTTGGTCAGGTTGGTCGGGGCGCTGGGCTTGGTGCAGAACACCGGCATCGACATGCTCTCGGCGTACTCCGAGTCACGCACACCGGCGTCCGACACGAAGCCCGCACATTCGCGCACCTGCAGGCGGGTCAACAGGATGCTGCCGGCACTCGCGGCGCTGGCATCCTGACGGCAGTCGGATACCAGTACGCGGCCAGGCGGCACACTCTCCACCGCCAGACGCTGGGGGTGCTCCGGATCACGGAAGGCGGCCACCACGTCCAGGTCTTCGCGGGCCGGGATATAGCGCAGGGTATAGGCCTGCCCCACCATCTTGACCTGGCTCTTGTTCATGCGACCGACGTTCTGGATATAGGTGTTCTTCAGACCCCGCTTGTGCAGCAGGGTATGCAGCGACGCCGTCGAAGCCCGCATCAGTCGCTCGCGGGTCAGGTTGGACAGCTCTGCGTGGGGGTAATCGTTGATGATGCTCATGGGCTCCGCCTATCGCTGGCAAACTGGGTTGTTCGTTGACGGAGTCACTATAGGAAGCGTCGAAAGGCTTTTCAAACAACTTTTTACAACTTGGCTTTCATCTTGACCTTAACACGGCACTCGAGACCACTTCGACAACCCGAAGCATAACATTTAACCCTTTACTTTCAATTATTTGAAAAACATCTCCCACTCAGGATCGATCAATATGCCTGCCCCTTAGACATAGGTCTAATAAGAAAGAATTTGTCTTTAAAAGGTACAAGGTGTGGTCGAGATGGAGCGCTGCCATCCGCACGACACCCCTCCCCGGCCTTTCCCGCGCCCGGGATGCCCACTAGGCTGATACACCCCGTTGCTATACATGCCTGTCCGATCACTCAGGAGATTTTCGATGGCTGTACTGACGACCTTTGCACTCGACGGCAAGACCGCCCTGGTGACAGGCGCGAGACGCGGCATCGGCGCGGCCATGGCGCTGGGCCTGGCCGAAGCCGGTGCCGACATCATCGCCGTCAGCACCAGCATGACCGCCGACGGCGGCGAGCTGGGCGAGCGAGTGCGCGCCCTGGGGCGAGACTGCACAGGGATCGCCTGCGACCTGTCGGACCGCAGCGCGCTGATGGCGATGGTCGAGCAGCTTGCCGACCGGCGTATCGATATCCTGGTCAACAACGCCGGCACCATCGAACGCGCCCCCGCCACCGAGCACACCGATGCGCTGTGGGACAGGGTCATCGACGTCAATCTGAGCGCCCCCTTCGTGCTGACCCGGGAGATCGGCAGGCAAATGGTCGCGCGAGGCAGCGGCAAGGTGATCTTCACCGCCTCGCTGCTGTCGTTTCAGGGCGGCATCACCGTGCCCGGCTACGCCGCCAGCAAGGGCGGCATCGCCCAGTTGACCAAGGCCTTCGCCAACGAATGGGCCGCCCACGGGGTCAACGTCAACGCCATCGCTCCTGGTTACATCGCCACCGACAACACCCAGGCACTGCGCGACGATCCCGAGCGTTCCCGCGACATCCTCGCGCGCATCCCCGCCGGTCGCTGGGGGGACGCCGCTGACTTCAAGGGACCGGTGGTGTTTCTGGCCTCCAGCGCCTCGGACTATATGCACGGCAGCGTGATGACCGTGGACGGCGGCTGGATGGGGCGATAGGCAGGAGGACGCACCATCGTCCCCCCTCAAGCAAACGCCCCCGACGAAGACGTCGGGGGCGTTGGTTGTCAGGGGCGCAACGTGTCCCCTTGCCTGCTCGATGCTAGCGATAGATCAAGGTCGGCAGCCACAGCGAGATGGAGGGCACGAAGGTGACCAGCATCAACACGATCAACAACGGGATCAGGAACGGCAGGGTCGCCGAGGCGCAGCGCTCGAAGGGCACCTTGGACACCTGCGAGAGCACGTAGAGCACCAGTCCCACCGGTGGCGTCAGCAGGCCAATCATCAGGTTCAGCACCATGACGATACCGAACTGCACCGGGTCGACGCCGAGGTTAACCGCGATCGGCAGCAGGATCGGCACCAGGATGGTGATCGCCGCGATGGTTTCCATGAAGCAGCCCACCACGAACAGGATCAGCGTCATCAACAGCAGGATGATGGTGGGGTTGGAGGTGACCGCCAGCATCCAGTTGGCGAAGTTCTCGGCCACATGGTGACTGGTCAGCAGCCAGGAGAAGATCGACGAGGCGGCGATGATCATCATGATGATCCCGGTGGTCTCGATGGTCTCCATGGTGACCGCCAGCAGTCTCTTGAAGGTCAGGGTGCGATAGACCACCGCCCCCAGCAGCATGGCGTAGATCACCGCGGCGATGGCGGCCTCGGTCGCGGTGAAGATGCCAAGCACGATGCCGCCGACGATGATCACCGGGGTCAGCAGCGACAGAAAGGCACGACGGAAGGTCAAGGCGATCCAGCCCAGGGCGAAGCCGACGTCACGCGGATACTGATAACGCACCGCGTACCAGGCCACCATCAGCATCAGCGAAAGCGCCATCAACAGTCCCGGCACCAGGCCGGCGGCGAACAGCTGACCGATCGAGGCCGAGGCCATCACGCCGTAGATCACCAGCGGCAGGCTAGGCGGAATGATCGGCCCGATGGTGGACGAGGCAGCGGTGATGCCCACCGAAAAGCCAGGGTCATAGCCCGCCCGGCGCATCGCCTTGATCTCGATCGCGCCGAGCCCACCGGCGTCGGCCACCGCGGCACCGGACATGCCGGCAAAGATGACCGAGGCGCCGACGTTGACGTGGCCGAGCCCCCCGGGCATCCAGCCCACCAGGGCCCTGGCGAAATCGAAGATGCGACTGGTGATACCGGCCGAGTTCATCAGCGCACCGGCCAGGACAAAGAAGGGAATCGACAGCAGCGGGAAGCTGTCCATGCCACCGACCATACGGTGCAGCACGATAAAGTCGGGGACGCTGCCATCGACCAGGATCGCCGCCAGCGACGAGGCGCCAAGCGCCACCATCACCGGAAAGCCCATCACCAGCATCAGCAGCAGGCCGCCGAACAGGACCAGTAGCGTCATGATGCCTCCTCGCCGGTGGTGTCAGCTCGCTGCGCCGCCAGCCACTGTTTCGGACCGCTCGCCCGCACCAGCTGCCAGGCCTGACGCAGCGCCATGATGGCGATGCTCAACAGCACCACGCTGTAGAGTGTGTCCATGCCGACCGCCATCGAGGTCATCTTCTGGGCGCTCATCAGCGGCAGGATCTTCCAGGTGACCCACCCCAGCAGCACAAAATAGACGAGCTGGCCCAGGTCGACCAGCCAGATCATCGCCGCCGAGGCACGCAGGGGAAGGTAGCGATACAGCAGTTCGAGGCGGATGTGGCTGCGCTTGCGCACCCCCACGGTCGCCGCCAGAAAGCCGACGCAGATCAGTAGATAGCGGGCGACCTCCTCGGTCCAGCCCAGCGGCGAGCCAAGCACGTAGCGGCTGAAGAACTGGGCGAACACCACCGCTGCCATGGTCCAGAAGACCACCAGGGTGAGCGCGTCCTCAAGCCCGATGTCGTGCCAGGCGAAGGTCGGGCCGTCGTCGTCAAAGTCGATATCCGGGCCTTGCGGCCCCTCACGGGCATCCTCCCGGGATGCCCGTGCGGGGCCCAGAGCCTCGCTGTCAGTGTGGTTCATAGCGTTATTCCCGAGGCGTTACAGCGCCTGCAAGCGATCGAATTGTTCCTGGGTCCAGGTCGCCTCGTCGCCGTTGAGCACCGGCAACGTCTTCTCGCGGAAGGCCTCACGCTCGACCTCCAGCACCTCCACGCCCTGCTCCTTGAACCAGTCGATGGATGCCAGCTCCTGCTCGCGCACATCGTCGGAGACCTTCCTGGCCACCTCGCCGAGCACCTCGCGGAAGATCTGCTGATCCTCCTCGGACAGGCCGTTGAAGAAGGGACCGCCGGCAACGATCAGGTTGGAGCCGGTCACGTGGCCGGTCAGGTTGATGTAGTCCTGGACCTCGTAGAACTTCTTGGCGCGGATGGTCGGCAAGGGGTTCTCCTGGGCGTCCACCACCCCCTGCTGCAGGGCCAGATAGACCTCTGAGAAGGCCACCGGTGTCGGCTGGGCGCCGACCGCACGGGGGAACAGGCTGTAGATGGGCGCATTGGGCACCCGAATCTTGAGGCCTTCCATGTCGGCGGGCTCGACGATGGGGGTATTGGAGGTCACGTGGCGCTGGCCGTAGTAGCAGTCACCCAGGATCACGTTGCCGCCGGAGGCATCACGGTAGCCGTCGGCGAATTCCGCGAACAGCTCGCTGTCGGCGTAGGCCTTCCAGTGCTCGTAGTCACGGAACACGAAGGGGGCGTCGGACAGCGCCAGCGGCCCGTAGGTCTGGGCGGCGAAGCTCTGGCCGGTGTAGATGATGTCAACGGTGCCGAGCACCAGCCCCTGGTTGATCTCGACCTCCTTGCCCAGGGTCGAGGCGGGGAAGACCTCCACTTCGTAGCGACCGTCGGTGCGCTCGGCGATCTGCTCGGCGCCCCACTCGGCCCAGTGATGGTAGGCCTCGGAGGGTTCGTACACATGGGCCCACTGGACGGTGTCGGCAGCCTGGGCAGCACTGGCTGCAGCGGCGAGACCTACGCTCAGGGTCAGCGGAAGGAGAGTAAGGCGTGTCATCGGATGCTCCTTTTTCATTGTTGCTATTGGTTGCTGTCGGTTGCTGTCGGTTGCTGTCGGTGCTTGAAAATCCGTTCAGTAGATCAATGCATCGCCGCCCCGGTGGCCTTCACCTCGGGCGCTGCAGCGTCGCGCCGGGCGTCCTGGCCCAGGCCGGCATCCTCGCCGATAAAGTCGGCGCAGCGGCTGCCCAGCATCATCGCCGGGGCGGTGGTGTTGCCGGCGGGTATATCGGGCACCGCGGACATGTCGCAGACCCTCAGCCCGCGCACCCCACGAACTTGCAGTCGTGCGTCGAGCACCGCCATGGGGTCGTCATCGGCACCCATGGCCGCAGTTCCGGCCGGGTGGTAGTTGGTCTTGACGAAGCGTCGGCAGTGTTCGAGCAGCTCATCGTCGCTGGCGCCGCTTCCGGCGAAGGGCAAGGCCACACCGTGCAGGTTTTCCTTGAGCGGTGACTGTTCGAAGGCGCGCAGAAAGAACTTCTGCCCTTCCACCATCGCCTGCATGTCGTCGGGATGGCCGAGCAGGTTGGGCGACACCCGCGGCATGTCGCCGGGGTCGGCCGAGCGCAGGCAAACGCTGCCTCTGGCCTTGGGCTTGACCACCACGGTGGTCACCGTCAGGCCGTAGTCGTCCTTGAGCGCGTTCCGGGTATCCCGGTCCAGATAGACGATGGGTACGCAGAAGGCCTGGATGGTCGGTGCCGCCTGAGGATCGACGGGATTGACGAAGGCGCCCGCCTCGACCCCGGCCGAGGTCACCGGGCCACTGCCGAACAGCTTGAACTGGAGCCCGTTGGCCAGCATCCGCCAGCCGACGCCCTGGCGATAGTAGCCACACGGGGTCCTGGCGTAGGCGGTGATCGGCACCTCGGGGTGGTCGATCAGGTTCTGCCCCACTCCCGGCAGGTCCGCCTTCACCGCAATGCCGTGCTGCGCCAATTGCTCGGCCGGCCCGATACCCGAGAGCATCAGAAGCTTCGGGGTCACCAGCGCACCCGCCGCCAGGATCACCTCGCCCTGCGCGCGCACCCGGTGCACCTTGCCCTTGCGGTCGCGGTACTCGACGCCCACGGCACGTCCGTCTTCGACCAGCACCTGCTGGACCTCACAGTCGAGCGCGACCTCGAGCCCCGGGTGCTCGCGCAGCGGCTCTACGTAGGCGTAGGCAGCAGAGCAGCGCTTGCCCGCCCGATTCATGAACTGATAGAAGCCGACCCCGGTCTGACGCTCGCCATTGAAGTCGCCGTTGTAGGGCAGCCCCGCCGCCTGGGCGGCCTGGATAAACCAGCGCGAGGCCACATCCACATGACCGGGATCAGAGACCTTGAGTGGCCCGCCGCGCCCATGGTGTTCATTGACCAGACGGTCGTTGTCCTCCATCCGGCGAAAGTGCTCGAGCACCCCTTGCCAGGACCAGTCGGCCCTCGCCGCGTTGCCGGCGAGTCGCCGATCCCAGTCGTCGTAGTCCTCGGGCCGCCCGCGCATGTAGACCTGGGCATTGACCGAGGTGCCGCCGCCGAGCACGTGGCCCTGGGGAATGTCGTGGACCCGTCCCCCCAGATGAGCCTGCGGCTCGGTCTGGTGATAGCGCATGAACTTCGAGCCATTGATCATCTTGAAGATGCCCGGGGGCATGTCGAGCAGCGGGTGGTGGTGGGACGAGCCCGCCTCCAGCAGCAACACCCTGGCACCCTGCTCGCGCACCAGGCGGGCGGCTACCACGCACCCGGCGGCCCCGCCCCCGACAACAATATGATCGACGTCGCTCACTCGTTCTCTCCTGCAAAGAAAGTGCTGCGCACAAACTCCCATGAGGCCTCGAGGTGATCGACCAGGGCACGCTCCGCCGCGTCGGGATCACGCATCAGGATGGCCTCGTAGATCGCCTGGTGGGCCAGGAAGTTGTCGTGATTGCGCTGCTCGCTGCGTGGCATCCGGCTCCACTGGGGCGCCAGCCACTCGACAAAGCCGGCGTGAATGGCCGGATAAGCCGGGTTGCCCGAGATGGTGTAAAGCACCCGGTGAAAGGCCACATCGGTGGCGTAGAAGCGCTCTGAATCGCAGATCGCCGCCTGGTTGTCGTCCAGCGCATCCTTCAGCCGCTTGAGGTCGTCCTTGCCCGCCCCGGTGGCGGCGTCCCGCACCAGCACCCGCTCGAACAACACCCGCACCTGGTAGAGGTCATGTACGCCTCGGGAGTTATCGAGCAGGTGCTTGATCACCCCTCCCGCCGCCTGCATCGCCGAACTCGCATCCGGGCGACAGACGATCGGGCGATAGCGCGGACGACTCTTCAAGAATCCCTTGGCGGTGAGCGCGGTGATCGCCTCGCGAATCACGGTGCGACTGGCGCCGTACTGCTCCATCAGCGCCCGCTCAGCGGGCAACGGACGGCCTTCCTCCAGCTCGCCGGCAACGATGGAGCGCTCAATATCCAGAGTGATCGAGTCCGCACTGCGTCCGCTCATACAACACCTCGTTTATCGTCGTACCAAACTAATCATTAAATTCTCGAACAACAACTACAACCAATGGCTAATATCGCCACAACAACCCATAAAATTGCTATTTTTCAAAAACTTAAAACAAATATAGACAATGGTCGTAGCGCCTCACGCTTGCCAGCCACCTCGACCATCAACAATATATGGTCGTACCAAACGTCATTTCAGCGTTATCCAACAGACGTTCTGACCACCCCAACGTTGTTCTGGCGTTATCCAATCATCGTTCTGGCCTTACCCAACAGAGGACGCCCCATGGATTTCCAACAGTTCGGTGCCACCCCCCTGGAAGGCCGCATGTGGGTCGATGGTAGCTGGTTTGAGCATGCCGGCTCCCACGCCATCGAGGTGGACAACCCGGCCAGCGAGGCGCTGCTTGGCCAGGTCCCCGCCGGTGACGCCGCCGCCGTGGACGCCGCCGTCGCCGCAGCCACCAGGGCTCAGTCCGACTGGGCCAGGCGACCGGCCAACGAGCGTGGCAAGCTGCTGACCCGCTGGGCCGAGGAGATCGATCGCCATCTCGAACCCTTCGCCCGGCTGATTGCCCTGGAGCAGGGCAAACCCCTGTCCCAGGCTCGCGGCGAGGTCGGCGCCTGCAGCGAATTTCTGCGCTACAGCGCCCAGTGGGCCAGACGCATCGAAGGCGACATTCTGCCCTCGGACAATCGCCACGAGGAAATTCAGATTCGCTCGCTGCCGCTCGGGGTGGTCGCCGGACTGACCGCCTGGAACTATCCGGCGGCCCTGGCCACGCGCAAGGCCGGCCCCGCCCTGGTGGCGGGCAACACCTTTATCCTGCTCGGTCACGAGATCACCCCCTTCGCCGGACTTTATCTGGCGGCGCTGTCCGAGCGCGCCGGGTTTCCGCCCGGCGTCTTCAACGTGGTGACCGGCCAGGGCCCGGTGGTGGGCCAGGCGCTGGTGGAGCATCCCGACACCGATCTGATCACCATGACCGGCAGCACCCGGGCGGGGCGCCAGATCTTTCGCAGCGCCGCAGAGGAACTCAAGATCGTGCGGCTGGAGCTCGGCGGCAAGGCGCCCTTCATCGTGATGGAAGACGCCGACGTCGACGCCGCGGTGAAGGCCGCCGTCACCGCGCGCTATACCAACTGCGGCCAGATCTGCACCTGCAGCGAGCGTATCTACCTGCATCGCCAGATCGCCGACGAGTTCATCGACAAGTTCATCGCCGCCTCGCGCGCACTGAGCATCGGCAATCCGCTGGATGACCCCGACATGGGCCCCAAGGTCAGCCGTGGCGAACGCGACAAGGTCGCCGCCATGGTCCAGCGCGGTATCGCCCAGGGCGACCGCGTGCTGCTCGAAGGCGGCCCGCTCGACTCAGGCGACTACGCCAAGGGCTACTGGATCGCCCCGACCATCGTCGAGACCCGGGACAATCGCTCGCCGCTGATCGACGACGAGGTGTTCGGACCGGTGGTGCCGATCCAGCGAGTCGACGACTTCGAGCAGGCCCTGGCCTTCGCCAACGACACCTCCTACGGCCTTTCGGCCTATGTCTTCACCCGCGACCTCAAGCGGCTGATGCGGCTGCCCTCGGAGCTGCGCTTCGGCGAGATCTACTTCAATCGCGCCAACGGCGAGCAGGTCCACGCCTATCACTCGGGCTGGGGCCACTCCGGCGTCGGCGGCGAGGACGGCAAGTACGGTTTTTCCGCCTACTTCAAGAAGCAGACGATGTACGTCAACTGGGGCGATTGAACGCCCCCTCCCTGCAGCACGGAGCACTGCCGACGCGGTGCTCTTTTGACAACAAGCACAATAGCCCAGGAGAACACGATGCCTTCGACCCACCACTCCCCGACTGCCCGTCACCCCCGCGCCCGCCGCCTGGCGGGGCTTGCCACCGCCGCCCTGCTGGGACTTTCCGCCATGCCCGGCTGGGCCCAGCAGTTGCCGCCGCTGGAACAGAAGGACAGCTACCGGGTGGGCTTCGCCCAGATGGAAAGCAACAACCCCTGGCGCATCGCCGAGACCCAGTCGTTTCGTGATATCGCCCCCGAGTGCAACTGGCAGCTGACGGTGACTGACGCGGCCGGTTCCGCCGCCAAGCAGGTCGCCGACGTGGACAGCATGATCGCCCAGGGCGTCGATGCGATCTTCCTGCCCCCGCGCGAGGAAAAGGCGCTGATCCCGGCGGTGATGAAGGCCCGTGCGGCAGGCATCCCGGTGTTCCTGGTCGACCGTATCGTCGATGACGAGGTCGCCAAGGCCGGTGAGCACTACGTCAGCTTCCTCGGCTCCGACTTCATCGAGCAGGGGCGCATCGCCGCCCAGTGGCTGGTCGATAACTTCGAAGGCGATCAGGCCCACATCATCGAGCTCGAGGGCACCACCGGCGCCTCCTCGGCCAATGACCGCAAGGAAGGCTTCGATGCGGTCATCGCCGAACAGGACAACATGGAGATCATCGCCTCCCAGTCCGGCGACTTCGCCCGCGATACCGGTCGTCAGGTGATGGAGACGCTGCTCCAGGCCCATCCTGAGGTCAACGTGGTCTACGCCCACAACGACGAGATGATCATCGGTGCCATCCAGGCGCTGGAACTGGCCGGACGCACCCCCGGCGAGGACGTGCTGCTGGTCTCCATCGACGGCACCCGCGACGCCCTGCAGGCGATCCTCGACGGCAAGCTCGGTGTCAGCGTCGAGTCGTCACCACGCTTTGGTCCGATGGCCTGCGACGTGCTCAACCGCTACGCCGCCGGCGAGACCATCGAGCCCTGGGTGCGCGTCGAGGACCGTGTCTTCACCCAGGACAACGCCGCCGAGCATATCGACGACGCCTATTGAGCCACGCCGGTTGATCCCGACCTGACATTCCAACCAGGTACCACGTCATGACAGCGCTTATCGACATGCGCGACATCCACAAGCGGTTTGGAGGTACCGTCGCCCTCGACGGCGCCTCACTCACGATCGCGCCGGGTGAGGTGCACGCCCTGATCGGCCAGAACGGGGCGGGCAAGTCCACCCTGATCAAGGTTCTGACCGGGGTCTACACACCGACCAGCGGCCAGATCCTGCTCGACGGCAAGCCTGTGGCCTTCTCCGGCCCGCGCCGGGCGCAGCAGGCTGGCGTTGCCACCATCTACCAGGAGCTCAACCTGGTGCCGCTGCGCTCGGTCACCGAGAACATGATGATGGGCTTCGAGCCCCTTCACTGGTGGGGCGGGATCGACTGGCCCCAGGCCCATCGACGGGCCCGCACGGTGCTCGAGGAGCTGGGGCTGGACATCGACGTCCGCCGTCCGCTCAGCGAGTACTCCACCGCCATCCAGCAGCTGGTGGCCATCGGCCGAGCCGTGTCCCAGCGGGTCCGGCTGGTGATCATGGACGAGCCGACCAGCTCGCTGGACGAACGCGAGGTCCAGCGGCTGTTCGAGGTCATCCGACTGCTCAAGTCCCAGGGCACCTCGGTGCTGTTCGTCTCGCACTTCCTCGAGGAGCTCTACGCGGTGTGCGACTGCGCCACCATCATGCGCAACGGCGCCACGGTGGAGCAGCGCACCCTCAGCGAGACACCGCGCCTGGAGCTGGTGGCCTCCATGCTTGGCCGCAAGGCCTCGGACATCCAGGCAAGCGGCACCACCAGCTTTCGCGAGATGGAACTCGACACCGACGAGACGCTGCTCGAGGTTGAGTCCCTGGCCACCGACAAGGGCCTGCGCGGCGCCTCGCTGGAGGTGCATCAGGGCGAGATGGTCGGCCTCGGTGGTCTGCTCGGCGCCGGTCGCAGCGAGCTTGCCCGCGCCCTGTTCGGGCTCGATCGCACCACCCGGGGCAGCATGCGGCTGGCCGGCCAGCGCTACGCCCCCCGCCACAGCCGCGACGCCATCGCCGCGGGGGTGGCGCTGCTCAGCGAAGACCGCAAGGTCGAGGGCATCATCCCCGAGATGAGCGTGCGCGAGAACATGACCCTGCCCCTGCTCGGCACGCTGAGCCGTCGCGGCGTCATCCAAAGGCGGCGCGAGCGCGAACTCGCCGCGCACTATATCGAGGCGCTCAAGATCAAGACCGCCTCCATGGAACAACCCATCGGCCAGCTATCCGGCGGCAACCAGCAGAAGGTACTGCTGGCGCGGTGGCTGGCGACCCAACCGCGACTGCTGATCCTCGACGAGCCGACCCGTGGCGTCGATATCGGCGCCAAGCGCGAGATCCAGCGCATCGTCCAGGACTATCAGGCCCAGGGCGGCGCGGTGCTGATGATCAGCTCGGAATTCGAGGAACTCGCCGAGGGCGCCCAGCGGGTGGTGATCATGCACGAAGGCCACTCGACCCGGGTGCTCGACAACCCCGGGCTCAGCGAAGACGCCCTGGTCACCGCCATCGCCACCGCCCAGCACGACCGAGCCGACGGCGCGGCCCGTGACGACGAGAGATCCCCCGCTACCGCCACCGACCACCAGGAGACCGTACCATGACGTCGCTCCACTCCTCCCGTCAGGCGACGCCCCGGTCGGCCAGCCCGCGATGGCGCCAGGCCATGCCGGTGAATCCCCGCAGTCTGGCGCTGCTCGTCGCCCTGCTGGCACTGATCCTGTTCAATGTCGCGATCACCCCCAACTTTCTCGAGTGGCAGACGCTGTCGGTCAACGTCTCCCAGGTGTCGACCATCGCCATCGTCGCCATCGGCATGACCCTGGTCATCGCCACCGGTGGCATCGACCTGTCGGTGGGCGCGGTGATGGCCCTGGCCGGCGCCCTGGCGCCACTGATCTTTCTGTCGGAGTTCGGCCAGCAGGCGCCGCTGGCGATGACCCTGGTGGCGATCGTCGTGGCCCTGGCCGTCGCCGTGGCCTGTGGGCTGTTCAATGGCGTGCTGGTCAGTCGCTTCGGCGTGCAGCCGATCATCGCCACCCTGGTGCTGTTCATCTCCGGTCGCGGTCTGGCCCAGGTGCTGACCAACGGCAACCTGCAGACCTTCGACAATCCCGCCTTCGAGTTCCTCGGCGCCGGTCGGCTACTCGGCCTGCCCTTCCAGGGCTGGCTGGTGGTGGTCATCGCCCTGGTGGTGGCCTGGGTCATCGCCCGCACCCGCTACGGCCGCTACCTGCTGGCCACCGGCGGCAACCCCCAGGCAGCACGCATGGCCGGGGTCCCGGTGACCCGCGTCAAGCTCGCGGCCTACACCAGCTGTGCCCTGCTCGCTGGTCTCGCCGGGCTGATCACCGTGGCCATCAATTCCGCCTCGGACGCGGCCAAGAACGGCAACCTGATGGAACTCGACGCCATCGCCGCGGCGGTGGTCGGCGGCGCCCTGCTCAAGGGCGGCAAGGCCCCCATCGCCGGGGTCATCCTCGGCGCCGCGATCATTCAACTGGTGCGCTACACCCTGCTCGCCAACGGCGTCGCCGACGAGGTAGCGCTGGTGGTGAAGGCCGCCATCATCGTGCTGGCGGTGTACCTCCAGACGCCCAGAGGAGCCCACTGACATGACCACCGTCTCCTGGCGCCAGCGCCTTGCCGACAATGGCCAGGCCACCGGGGTCTGCGTGATCCTGCTGGCACTGGTCTGCCTCGGCCTGATCCGCTACGACAATTTCGGCAGCGCCTACAATCTTTCGTCCTTTCTCAACTACAACGCCATGTTCGTGCTGATCAGCCTGGGCATGTGCCTGGTGATCATCACCGGTGGCATCGACCTGTCGGTGGGCACGGTGGCGGCGCTGTCCTCGGTCACCGCCGCCTACGTCAGCCCCTACGGCCTGGTCCCGGCGCTCCTGGCAGGGCTCGCCACCGGACTGGCGGCGGGTCTGGTCAATGCGGTGATGATCACGCGCCTGCATATTCCTCCCTTTATCGCCACCCTGGCGAGCCTGCTGGCGGCCAAGGGCACCGCCCTGATCATCAGCGGCAACCAGACGGTGCCGGTGGACTGGGCCAGCGGCTTTACCCGACTGGGGATGGAGTCGATCGGCGGCCTGCTGCCCTGGAGCTTCGCCATCACCCTGGTGGTCGGCGCCGGTCTCTGGTGGCTGCTGGAACAACGCCCCATCGGCCGCACCATGCTCGCGGTGGGCGACAACGAGGAAGCCGCCCACCTGATGGGCCTGCCCGCACGCAAGGCCAAGACCCTGGCCTACCTGATCAGCGGTGGTTGTGCCGGGCTCGCCGGGGTCTTTCTGGCCTCGGGCTTCGGCGCCGGCCAGCCGCTGGAGGGACTAGGCTGGGAGTTGACCGCCATCGCCGCCGTCGTCGTCGGCGGCACCCTGCTGACCGGCGGCAAGGGGTCGCTGGTGGCGACGCTGATCGGCGCCTTGATGCTCGGTCTGATCTTCAACCTTTTGAACTTCGAAAACGGACTCGGCACCTTCAACCTCAGCGCCTACTGGCAGATGGTCATCCGCGGCGCCTTTCTCTTCGTCGTGATCGCGATCCAGGTGCAGATCACGCGCACACGCAACACAGGATAATCCTCCCATGTCGACGATCACCTCCATCGAGCTCGACCTCTACCGACTGCCGCTGAGCGAGCCCATGGGCGATGCCAAGCATGGCGTGCACACCGACTTCGAGGTCGTGACCGCCACCGTCACCACCGCGGATGGCCACAGCGGCACCGGCTACACCTACACCGGCGGGCGCGGCGGACACGCCATCCTGGCACTGCTCGAGCACGACCTGGCGCCGATGCTGCTGGGGCGTGACGCCGGTGACATCGCCGGCTGCTACGACGACATGCTATGGCATATCCACTACGTGGGCCGCGGCGGCATCGCCGCCTTCGCCATCTCGGCGCTGGATATCGCGCTGTGGGACCTCAAGGGCCGCCGCCTCGGCCAGCCGCTATGGCAGATGGCCGGCGGCCAGGGCCGCCAGTGCCAGGCCTACTTCGGCGGCATCGACCTCAACTTCTCCCTCGAGCGGCTGCTCGCCAACGTTCAGGGCTACCTCGACCAGGGCGCCGAGGCCATCAAGATCAAGGTCGGCCGCCCGACCCTTGCCGAGGATGTCGAGCGGGTGGCCCGGGTACGCGAACTGATCGGCCCCGAGCGTCCCTTCATGGTGGACGCCAACTACGCGCTGAGCGTCGATGGCGCCATCGAGGCCGCCAGGGCCTTCGCGCCCTATGACATCACCTGGTTCGAGGAACCCACCCTTCCCGACGACTACCAGGGCTATGCCCGCATCGCCGAGGCGACCGGCATGCCGCTGGCCATGGGCGAGAACCTGCACACCTCTCACGAATTCGGCTACGCCTTCGAACAAGCGCGGCTATCCTTCATCCAGCCCGACGCCTCCAACTGCGGCGGTATCAGTGGCTGGCTCGATGTCGCCCGCCAGAGCCGCCACTACGGCCTGCCCATCTGCAGCCACGGCATGCAGGAATTGCACGTAAGCCTGGTGTCGGCCCAGCCCAACGCCGGCTGGATGGAGATCCACTCCTTCCCCATCGACCACTACACCCGACGTCCGCTGGTCCTCGACCAGGGTCGCGCGGTGGCCCCGGACAGTCCCGGCATCGGGGTCGAGTTCGACCGCGACCGGATGGCCCCCCATCGCACCGGCGGTGCACGGCTCGGCAGCGACAGCGGTACCGAGCGCCAGCAGCACAGCGCCTGAATTCTCCCTCTTCACAACGCCCCGACGACACGAGGAACCCCCATGGAAGCACTGGTCTATACCGGCCCCCGACAGGTCGAGGTCACCGAGGTACCGGAGCCCGCCGAGCGGGCCGGCGCCGTCAAGGTTCGCATGCTCTACTGCGGTGTCTGCGGCACCGACATCGGTATCTACTCGGGCAAGCACCCGCGCGCCCAGGCGCCCCTGGTGCTGGGCCACGAATTCGTCGGCCGCGTGGAGCAGACGCCGCCGGACTCGCGCTTCGCGGTGGGCGACCGAGTGGTGGCCTACCCGCTGATCTCCTGCGGCGACTGCCATCCCTGTCGCAACGGCACCCCGCATGTCTGCGCCAACCTGCGGCTGATCGGCATCGATCGTGACGGAGGCATGACCGACCATCAGTGGATCGACGAAAGCGTGCTGTTCAAGGTGCCGGACAGCCTGTCCGATGAGGTGGCGGCGCTGGTGGAGCCCCTGGCGGTGGTGGTCAGGACCCTGCACCAGGCGCGCTTTGCGCTGCTCGACAGCGCAGTGGTGATGGGCGCCGGCCCCATCGGCCTGTTGACCGCCATCGTGCTGCGCCACTCAGGCGCCTCCCGGGTGATCGTCTCCGACGTCGACGAAGGCCGCCTGGGACTTTGTCGCCAGCTCGGCTTCGATACCGTGGACGTGCGCAGCGAGAGCCTGGTCGAGCGGGTGGCCAGCGCCACCGGCGGCGACGGCGCCGACGCCGTGTTCGAGTGCTCCGGCGTCGAGAGCGCGGCGCTGGAGATGACCAAGGTAGTACGCGTCGGTGGCACCATCTGCCTGACCGCCACCCACAAGGCGGCCCACGCGGTCAATCTGATCGACGTGAACTTCAAGGAGCTGACCCTGATCGGCTCCCGGGTCTACACCCACAAGCAGTTCGGCGACGCCCTGGCTCTGGCCGACACCCTGGCCGATGAACTGCGCCAGACCATCACCCAGGTGGTGCCGCTGTCCGACGCGGCCGGTGTCTTCGAGATGATCGCCACTCCCTCCCTCAACACCGTCAAGGTTCTGGTGGACTGCCAATCATGAAGCTGTTCGATCTACACGGCCGCAAGGCCATCGTCACCGGCGGAACCCGGGGCCTCGGCCTCGGCATGGCCGAAGCCCTGCTCGAGGCAGGCGCCGAGGTCGTCATCCTGGGCTCGTCGGACAAGGTCCATGAGGTCGCCTCGGGCCTGTCCACGTCGACCAGCGCCTGTCATGGCGTGGTCGTCGATCTGGCTAGCCGCCAGCAGCGCAGCGAGGGCTTCGACGCTGCCCTTGCCAAGCTCGGCGGTCGCCTCGACATCCTGGTCAACGCCGCCGGCGTCCAGCGCCGCCACCCTTCCGAGCACTTCCCCGCCGATGACTGGGAGGCGGTGCTCGAGGTCAACCTGACGGCGGTGTTCGAGCTGTGTCAGCTCGCCGCCCGGCATATGCTCGAGCGCGACGTCGAAGGGCCCGACGGCCAGGGCAAGATCATCAATATCGCCTCGCTGCTGTCGTTCTTCGGTGGCATGACGGTGCCGGCCTACGCCGCCAGCAAGGGCGGCGTGATGCAGCTGACCAAGGCCCTGGCCAACGAATGGGCGGCCAGGGGCATCAACGTCAACGCCATCGCCCCGGGCTACATGGCGACCGACATGAATAGCGCACTGCTGGCCGACGAGGGTCGCAACGCCGAGATCACCGCACGCATTCCCGCCGGGCGCTGGGGCAATGGCGACGACATGAAAGGACCGCTGCTGTTTCTGGCCTCCCCTGCCTCGGACTATGTCCACGGTGTCACCCTGCCCGTCGATGGCGGCTACCTCGGCCGCTGACAGGAGACTTGCATGAAGATCGTCTTTACCGACCTCGACCACGCCAACCACGACGTGGAAACCGAGATATTCAAGCGCGCGGGCTTCGATGTCCCGCTGCTTGAATGCCAAAGCGAAGATGCGCTGATCGAACAGCTCCAGGGCGTCGATATCGCCCTGAACCAGTACGCCCCCTTCACCCGCCGGGTATTCGAGGCCCTGCCCGATCTCAAGCAGATCGTGCGCTACGGGGTCGGCGTCAACAACGTCGACCTCGAGGCCGCCAGCGCCGCCGGGGTCCAGGTCTGCAACGTCCCGGACTACGGCATGCACGAGGTATCCGATCACGCCCTGGCGCTGAGCCTGGCGCTGATTCGCAAGCTGGTGCCGATGAACGCCGGCTGCCAGGCCGGACGCTGGGAGTACGCCGATGCCATGCCGATCCGGCGCCAGACCCGGATGACCGCCGGGGTGGTCGGCCTGGGTCGCATCGGCCGGCTCTACGCCCGCAAGATGGCGGCGCTGGGCTTCAATGTCATCGCCCACGACCGCTACCATCAGCCCAACGCCGAAGACGGCACCGACCAGCTTCGCTGCCTGGAACTCGATGAGTTGTTCCGGGAGGCCGACGTGATCGGGCTGTTCTGCCCCTTGACCGAGGAAACCCGCCATCTGGTAGACGCCGCGGCGCTGGAGCGGATGAAGGACTCGGCCTATCTGATCAACACCTCTCGTGGCGGCATCATCGACGAGACGGCCCTGGCCCAGGCCCTGAAGGAAGGCAGGCTTGCCGGCGCCGCCCTGGACACCACCGAGCAGGAACCCTTGCCCGCCGATAGCCCGCTCAGGGGCATCGACAACTGCCTGATCACCCCGCACATGGCTTGGTATTCAGAAGACGCCGCGCAAGAGCTCAAGCGCAAGGTGGCCGAGGAAGCGGTGCGCTTCGCCAGTGGCGAGAAGGTGCTGTGGCCGGTGAACCGACTGCCCGCCTGAAGGCCTCGCCGGCCACCGAAAAGTCTGCCTGGAGAGAACGCGTGGAGTGAACGCCCGGAGACCGCTCCGGGCGCCTTCGGCGTCGTCCGAAAAGTCGACGAGCGAAGGTTAGACAAGGCAAAAATCGGTGCGACAGCGCAGTTTACGGGGTGTAAACGAGCATATTGACCGGACTGACGCACCAGCCGATTTTTAACGCCGTATTACCGAGCGCAGGTACTTTTCAGACAAGCCTCAATAGTCGACCCCGGTCATCACCCAGACCACCCGGGTCTCGATATCGCCGGGGTTGCGGATAAGGTGGGGCTGATCGCCGGTGATGGAGAAGCTGTCGCCCGCCTCCAGCAGATGGCATTGATCACCGATGGTGAGTTCGAGCTGCCCGGCTTCGACGTAGCCGGCCTCTTCGCCCTTGCGCTGCCTGGGCACCTCACCGCCGCTGCCGCCCGGTTCCAGCCGCGTCATGATCAGAATCAACTGGCCGCTGAGACGCGGCGACAGCAGCTCTTCACGGACGCCGATGCCTGAAAATTCCATGGACCGGCGGCCGGAGGCGCGCACGATCACGTCCCGCTCGTGCTCGGGCACGTCATTGTCGGCCTCGAAGAACCAGCTCACCCGCACCCCCAGCGCCTCGCTGATCGCCTGCAGCACGCCGATGGGCAGCGACGACGCGCCCCGCTCGACCTGGCTCAGATAGCCCACCGAGCGGTTGACCCGTTCGGCAAGCTCGGCCAGCGTCATCTGACGCGCCTTGCGCAGATCGCGGATCTGCTGACCGAGCCGCAGGGCGTCCTGACCCTCGCGGGTATCCCGGGTGGCGTCCTTGCTGGCGTCCTTCGTCCTGGCCATCGCTTTTCCCATCATTATTGGCGTGGACCTAGACTACCAGAGGCTCGACCGGGGGCTAAGGCATCGCACGGCGACTAAGGCGTCAACTGGGGTCAAAGGCGGGACGCTGCTTGCGAAACGCCTGCTTGCGGGTGATCTTGCCATCTCGCACGCTGAACAGATCGACCCCGTCCGCCTCGACTCGCTTGCCGTCTGGCTGGGTGGCGACGAAGGTCGACTCGGAGACGATACGCTCGCCGCCAGCGTCTGGCCCATCGCTGCCACCGTCGGCGACGCCGGCCATGACAAAGTAGTGCCTGCCGTTGATCCACTGCACGTCACGCATGGTGCCCCAGGTGTTCTCGAAGGCCGCCTTGACGGCCTCCCAGCCCTCTATGCGGGTGCCATGGGCCTGGTCCCCGGCGACGGTATCGAAGACGATATCGTCGGCAAAATAGCTCATCACCGCGTCGATATCGTGGGCGTTGAAGGCCGCGAAGAGGCGATTGAGCGTCTCGTTTGTCATTGTCGTCATGGGGTGTGTCTCCTGTCGGGACATGTTGGCCGCTGTGTGTAGCGGTCGCTGTGTGTAGCGGTCGTTGTGAGTAACGGTTGTGAGTAGCAGTTGTCGTGAATCGTGGTGGTGAGAAGAGGACGCCAGGCCTAAGCGGCGCCCTCCATTGCCATGGCTATCGCAGGCTGTCGAGCACCTGGAAATACCGGTAAAGGGCACGCTGGCCCAGACGACGCACCGGCCTCAGCGGGTGCCCGGGCAAGGGCGAATTGAAGATCGGCAGGTCGGCCTCCTTGAGCGATTCTCCGGCGATCAGCGCCGCCATCTTTTTTGAGGCGTAGGCGGAAAATGCCACGCCATTGCCGCTGTATCCCTGGGCGTAGAAGATGCTGCTGCCGGGGTCCGGCTGCACGATCCTCGGCATCATGTCGTGGGAGATATCCATCCAGCCGTGGGAAAACCAGGGCGTCTCGATACCGGCGATGGCCGGGAACTTTCGCGCGATGGCATCGTGGACCACCTTGAGGTGTCGCGGGTTCTGGGCGTCGGCACCGCTGATCGCGCTACGGGTGCCGATCTGCAGGCGCCTTTCCGGCAGAAAGCGATAGTAGTAGCGCAGCTTGCGGGTATCGGTGGTCAGCACGGTGGAACGAAAGCCGCAGGCCTCGACCTCGTCGTCGGTCAAGGTCCGGGTCCACACCGAGTTGGCCATGATCGGCATATTGCGGTAGGCCGTGACCCGGTGCAGCTGGGGGCTGGTATAACCCGCGGTGGCGATGCCCACGGCACGCGCCCGCACCACACCCCCCGGGGTCCTGAGGTGATGCACCCCACCCTCGGTGGTCCAGCCCTGGACGGGGCTTGCGGCGTGAATCCTGGCTCCGAGCCGCCGTGCCACCCGGGCGTAGCCGTAGGCCAGCTTGAGCGGCTGAACGGCGATTCCCACCGGCTCCAGCATGGCGCCCTGGGCCTCCTGGTCGCCGATGTAACCCTCGAGCACATCATCGCGGCCGAGCACTCGAGTCGGGTAGCCCAGCAGCCGATTGCACAGCCGTGACTCCTCCTTGAGTCCATCGAGTGCCTTGGCGCTGTGAGCGATCAACAGGTTGCCGTGGTTCTGCGGCTCGCAGTCGATCTCGGGGTCCTCGGCCATCGACTGGAATACCTCGAAGCCCTCGAGGCTATTGGCGTGAAGACGCCGGGCGACGTCCTGGCCCCAGCGCTTCACCCACTGGCTTCGACTCAGGCGGCCCCAGGCGAGATGCCCCTGGCCGCCATTGCGGCTGGTGCAACCCCAGCCGATCTGGTTGGCCTCCAGCACGGTCGCCTTGATGCCATACTCACGCGCCAGAAAGAGCGCAGTGGCAAGGCCTGTAAAACCAGCGCCGATCAGCACCACGTCGACGTCCATGTCGCGATCCACCGGGCCGTCGTCCTGCGGTGGAGGCCCGGCGTGATGGCGCCAGTAGCTCGGCGCGTAGTCCCGCCCGACACCGGGAGTGGCGTCTTTCAACGGGTCATAGCTGGGGTCGAACGGCGTGAGTACTGACATCAGACACTCCTCCTCGATGGTTGGCGGCAAAGGACGACGACACGGGGTTCAAGCTCGATCATCACTATGCCTCTCGCCATTGGCTCCCTGGCGGCCGATTTTGTAAGGCACCATGCCTCGGTAGAAGACGCCGATCCTGTCGTTGTGCACACCGCCTTTCTTGGCGGACTTGAGCATCCGGTAGACCGACACCATGTAGGCGATACCAACCACGAAGAAGGGAGCGCCGACCACGATGGCGAGGCTTCTGATCGCGTCGAAGCCACCGGTCAACTGGAACATGATGCCGGTAAACCCGATCACCACGCCCCACAGCAGGCGCATCGACACCTTGGGGTTTTCATCGCCGTTGGAGACCTGCATGGCGGCAAAGAAGGACGCCGAATCGGAGGTCGTCACCGCGAAGATGACGATATTGAAAAGCACCCCCAGACTCAGCCACCAGCCACCCGGCATGCTCTCGAGCAGGGCATAGATCCCCGACTCGGGCTTTTGCTGCACGCCTTCCCATAGAGGCGCGATACCGGTGACCTCGACGTAGCCGGCGGAGCCTCCCCAGATGCTGAACCAGCCGATTGCCAGCAGCATGGGCACCAGGATCACGCCGACGATGAACTCGCGCAGGGTCCGGCCGCGGGAAATCCGCGCGATGAAGCCGCCGCAGAAAGGGATGTAGGAGATGTACCAGAGCCAGTAGAACACGACCCACCAACCGAGCCATTCACGCTGCTCGAAGTTGCCGGCATCGCTCCAGAACTGCAGCGCAAACACCTCGCCGAAATAGTCGCCGACCTGCTGGGTGGCAAGGTTCAGCAGATATTGAGTGGGCGCATGGCCGAAGAACAGCAGCGCCAGCAGAATCGCCCCAGCCATCACCATATTGGCCTGGCTCAGCACCTTGATGCCGCGCTCCACACCGGTGGCGGCGGAAATCACGTAGGCCACGATCACCACGATCATCACCAGGGCCTGGCCAACGGGACCAAGGTCCCATCCGAACAAGGTCGCCAGACCGTAGTTGATGGAGGCCACCCCGAGCCCGATCATGGTGGCATTGCCGCCGATCGTGCCGATGATCCCCAGGGCATTGGCCAGGCGCCCCCAGACACTGGTGTTGCAGCGCTCTCCCAGGATGCCATAGAGACCGGTGGCCACCGTCAGCGGCAGGCCCAGGCGGTAGGCCGGAAAGGCGATCGCCCAGGCGGCGATGGCAAATACCGCCCAGCCATGCATGCCCCAGTCCAGCAAGGTCAGCTGGACCGCCTTGGCGACCCCGGCGGCTTCTCCCGTCGCCCCCATGTCGATGACGTGGGAGGACTGATAGAGGTGGGTCAACGGCTCGGCCACGCTGAAGAACACGAAGCCGATGCCAAAGCCGCAGCTGAACAGCATCGAGATCCAGGCGCCGTAGGAGAACTCCGGCACCTCATCGTCGGCGCCAAGCTTCAGATCACCATAGGGGCTGATCACCAGGTAGAGACAGAACAGCAGCGCACCCCCCATCCCCAGCAAAAAGCCCCAGCCGAAGTTGAAGATCAGAAAGTCACGGGTCGAGGACAACACCTGACCGGTCAGGGTCGGAAAGAACAGCGCGCAAGCCATGATCAAGCCGTAGATCAGCAGCACAGGCCAGAACAGCGAGCGATCATACTGGCCGAAGATGCGGCTGACCGGTCCCGCTGGCGGATGGCTTTCGACATTCGTTATCGATTGTTGGGTCATCGAAAACTCCTTGGTGGATGACACCCGAAGGCGGTGACACGCCGCCAGGCCGCAACCCCGGCCCCCGCGACAACGCCGCCGACTTCGAGCAATAGCTGGCGTAGAACTCTTTGACTTCACAAAAATGAAAAATAGCAGCTATTTTTTCACCAACAAGAAACATAACGGATTCATTTTAAGAATCTCGACCAAAGTTCTAGCCTGGCGTCGATCACTCAGATGCCGTCCAGCGCGCCAGGAAAGCGGCCCATATGCCGGAACATCAGCACCTTGGCGAGACAGGGGCGTCTGTCCCCGAGCGTTGTACGAAGCGCAGACGAAAACGCCCCCGACGAAGACGTCGGGGGCGTTGGTATTGAAGGCCATCGGCGCCTGACCGTTACACCGGCGCCGGTGGCTGGGCTGATCAGCCCTTGGCTTTGGCCAGCTGAGCCCTGCGCGCGTGCAGTTTCTTGTAGCTCTCGATCAGGCGCTGGTGCTTTTCCAGCCCTTCGAGCGCCATGCTGGTCGGGGTAAGGCCAGGGAAGCGCAGCTCGCCGCTGACCACACCGACCACGCTGTCCATGGTCTCGTCCCCGAACATGCGACGCAGGTTGTAAAGGAAGTCGTCGAGCATTAGCTCGTCGTCCAGGGTGATTTCCAGCACCGCCCGCACCGCCTGGTAGAAAAGGCCACGCTCGACGGTGTTGTCGTTGTACTGCAGGAACATCTCGACCCGATCCAGCGCCTCCTCGTGCTGACCGAGCGCCAGGTGGAGCATCAGCTTGAGCTCGAGGATGGTCAGCTGGCCCCACACGGTATTCTCGTCGAACTCGATACCGATCAGGGTAATGATGTCCATGTGCTCGTCGATCTGGCTCTCTTCCAGCCGCTCGAGCAGATCAGCGAGCTGGTCGTCGTCGAGACGATGCAGATTGAGGATGTCCTCGCGGTAGTCCAGCGCCATGTTGGTGTTGTCCCACACCAGGTCCTCAACCGGATAGACCTCGGAATAGCCCGGCACCAGGATGCGGCAGACCGGCGCACCCAGGTCCTCGTGGATCATCATGTAGGCTTCCTTGCCCATCTCCTCGAGGATGCCGAACAGGGTCGCCGCCTCCTCGTCGTTGCTGCCGGAGAAGTCCCACTCGACAAACTCGACGTCGGACCTGGCGCTGAAGAAGCGCCAGGACACCAGCCCGGAGGAGTCGATGAAGTGCTCGACAAAATTGTTGGGCTCGGTCACCGCCAGCGAGTTGAAGGTGGGCGGCATGAAGTCATTGAGGCCCTCGAAGCTGCGCCCCTGCATCAGCTCGGTCAGGCTGCGCTCGATGGCGACCTCGAAGCTCGGGTGGGCACCGAAGGAGGCGAACACGCCGCCGGTCTTGGGGTTCATCAGGGTCACGCAGGCCACCGGGAACTGGCCACCGAGCGAGGCATCCTTGACCAGCACCGGGAAGCCCTGGGCCTCCAGCGCCTTCACGCCCTCGACGATGTCCGGATACTTCGCCAGCACCTCCTCGGGCACGTCTGGCAGCGCCAGCTCCTGCTCGAGGATCTGGCGCTTCACGCCGCGCTCGAAGATCTCCGACAGGCACTGCACCTGGGCCTCGGCCAGGGTGTTGCCGGCGCTCATGCCGTTGGACAGGTAGAGGTTCTCGATCAGGTTGGAGGGGAAGTAGATCACCTCGCCATCGGACTGGCGCACGAAGGGCAGCGCGACGATGCCGCGCTCGACATTGCCGGAGTTGGTGTCGATCAGGTGCGAGCCCTGAAGCTCGCCGTCGGGATCGAAGATCTCCAGGCAGTAATCGTCGAGGATGCCCTTGGGCAGCTCGTCGTTGGGCCCGGGCTTGAACCACTTTTCAAAGGGATAGTGGACGAACTCGCTCGAGGCGATCTCCTGGCCGAAGAACTGATCGTTGTAGAAGAAGTTGCAGCTCAGCCGCTCGATGAACTCGCCCAGCGCCGAGCACAGAGCGCTCTCCTTGGTCGAGCCCTTGCCGTTGGTGAAGCACATGGGCGAGGCGGCGTCGCGGATGTGCAGTGACCAGACGTGGGGCACGATGTTGCGCCAGGAGGCGATCTCGACCTTCATGCCGAGCTCGGCAAGCATCCCGGTCATGTTGGCGATGGTCTGCTCCAGCGGCAGGTCCTTGCCCTCGATCCAGGTGCGCTGGCCCTCTTCCGGCTCCGCCATCAGCAGCGCCTGGGCGTCCTCGTCGAGGTTCTCCACCGTCTCGATCTGGAACTCGGGGCCTGTCTGCACCACCTTCTTCACGGTGCAGCGCTCGATGGAGCGCAGGATGCCCTGGCGGTCCTTGTCGGACAGGTCTTCGGGCAGCTCTACCTGGATCTTGAAGATCTGGTTGTAGCGGTTTTCCGGGTCGACGATGTTGTTCTGCGACAGCCGGATATTTTCGGTGGGGATATCCCGGGCAACGCAGTAGACCTTGACGAAGTAGGCGGCACACAGGGCAGACGACGCCAGGAAATAGTCGAAGGGGCTCGGCGCCGAGCCGTCACCCTTGTAGCGGATGGGCTGGTCGGTAATGACGGTAAAGTCGTCGAACTTGGCCTCGAGCCTCAGGTTGTCGAGAAAATTGACCTTGATTTCCATGGAGTCAGCACCGGAGTAATGGGTTTGGGTCGCCGGACACTCGCCACCGACAACGCCTTTGGGGCGCATTATCCAGTTTTCCCCCGGCGACGTCTTGGCCAGCCGGATGAAATTTGCTCGTGATGGCCTGGCGATAACCTCTATTGCTTCAGCAGTCGCGAGACAACCAACTGACACACGGCCACGATCATAAAGAAGCCTGCGCCGAGCCAGGTATCGGCGAGTACCGCCAACAGCAGCGATACCAGTGCGACGTACCGCACCAGTCGCGGCGCCAGCTTGCGCGACGGCCCACCGCTGTCCGGCGTGGTGTCCGCGGCCACCGGACGCTCCAGCCGGGCAAACAACTCGTCGACCTCTGCCTGGCGGGCGGTGCTTCTGGGTGGTGCATGGACGAAACGCGCCAGGTAGACGAAACCCACCACGCTGACGACCTGCAGCGTCAGCGAGACCGCGAGCTTGATATCGACCAGTTGGGAGGGATGGATCGACGGCAGGCCGAGCCATTGGCCGAACGCCTCGACGTCGAGCCACAGATAGCTCGTGGTGGTCACCAGGATACCCACCAGCACCCCGCCCCAACCGGCCCAGTCAGGGGCGCCGGTCCTGGCGATGGACAGCATGGCCGGCAGCGCCAGCGGCATCTGGAAGATCACCCCGAACATCACCATGATGTCGAACAGGCTGAGGTGGTGGACCTGGCCCAGGGCGATGGCCAACGTCACGATGATGACGGCACCGATCACCAGGGTGACGAAGGCCACCCGAACATCGAACACCGCGCCGAGAAACAGCGACACGCCATAGAGCGCGATGGAAGCAGTCATCAGGGTGAGAAGGATCTGGCTCACCACATAGAAGAGTTGGGTGAACCTGCCGTAGCTCATCCGAATATTGCAGACATACGACTAAAGACGTATAACTCGAAACCAAGAGATAAAACCCTATTTCACAATTTCTGGAATCTTGGCCCTATGGCTACTGAAGCGAAGGTCGACAACGTCACAGCGGTACTCAAGGTCATGGCGATCCTGGAGGCTCTGGATGAGGGTGGAGAATCCAGCCTGGCGGTGCTGTCCCAACGCGCGGTGATGTCAAAGAGCACCGCCTATCGCTTTGTGCAGACGCTCAAGAACCTGGGCTACATCGCCCAGAATCCGGAAAGCGAGAAATACCGGCTGACGATGAAGGTCTTTGCGCTTGGCAGTTCAGCGCTCGGCAAGGCCGACCTGATCAAGATGGCCGATCCCGACATGGCGGCGCTGTCCGAACTGACCCGCGAAGCCGTGCACCTGGGCACCCTGGACACCACCACCGCCGAAGTGATCTACGTACACAAGTACAACTCTCAATTCAACCTGTGCATTCACACCCGCATCGGCGACCGTAGCCCGGCCTACACCAATTCCATCGGCAAGGCCCTGCTGGCCCACCTGCCCCCGGCGCAGCTCGACGCCCTGCTCGCGAACGTCAAGTTCGAACCACGCACCCAGAACACCGTGACCACCGAAGCGGCACTGCGCGAAGAGCTGGCCGAGATCGCCGAGAGCGAGCTGTCCGAGGATCTCGAAGAGATGGATGAAGGCGTCTGCTGCTTCGCCACCCCGATCTTCGATCACACCGGGCGCGCCATCGCCGCCCTGAGCATGTCGATCCCGAGCATCCGCTACCACCAGGACAAGACCTCGGAGTACAAGCGCATTCTGGTCGAGGCCGGTCGCAACATTTCGGGCAACCTGGGCTACCTGGCGCGGCGCTGACGCGACCTCCCTGCCCTGCCGCCTGCCATGACGAAAGAAGCCGCCCCAAGGGGCGGCTTCTTTGGTTGCGGCCTGTCCCTCGCATCGAGGTCAGGTATCGCAACGGGTCAGTGCGAGTTGCGTCTCACACCAGGGCGCGGTGGCCCTTTTTCGCCTCACGACGATCGCGGGCAACGGCGCGGCAGATCAGCAGCAGCACGCCCAGGGTGAGCGCAGGCCAGACCAATACGTAAAAGCCAAAAAGCAGGGTCATGGGGAATCTCCGTCGGTGGGCGCCGCCAGCCTGCGGCGCCCGTCAAACAAGGGTTCAGCGCTGGGTCGCAAGTCCTGCCGGGGCGGGCTTGGACGGGTGCTCGCCGGCTACCGTCGCGGCCTCGGCGGCATCATAGTTGCCGACCCGCTCGGCGATGGTGTCGAAGTCGAACCGCTCGCGGCTGGCCAGGCTCATCACCACGCACACCAGGGTGCTGGTGCCGTAGGCGGTCAGCGAGGCCAGCAGCACCGTGTACTCCCTGAGGAAACCGGTGGCGAACACCAGCATGGCGACAAAGGCAGCGAGCCCGGCGACGGCGCCGGCCACGCGGCCGAGGAAGCCGAACACCATCAGCGCGATGATGATGCCACCACCGATGCTGGCCAGGAACTCGAAGCCAAGGCCGGCCACACCGGTCATCGGCAGCCATTCAAAACGCGCCACGCAGAAGGTCACCATGGCCACCAGCACCGAGGTGGTGAAGGCCGCGTTGGTGACCCGGCTCCAGAAGCAACTGGCGATCACCGGGAAGACAATGGCCCCCCACAGTGCCCCGACGAAGACCAGCATCACCAGGATATCCAGCGAGAAGCTGGCGAAGACGATACCGATGGCGGTGGCCACGATCATGGTGATGCGCCCTACCAGCAGCATGCGGCGGGGGTCGGCCTTGCCTCGAGCGATGTTCTTGCCGTAGACGTCGGCCATCATGATCGCCGACAGCGCCGACAGGTCGGAATCGGCGGTCGAGGACAGCGAACCGATCACCAGAATAAAGAAGGCAGCGATGAACACCGGCGGCAGGTAGCTGGACACCATCTGCGGGATCAGGTTGTTCATGTCACCGTTGAGCGGCTCGACCCCCAGGGTCAACGCCATCAGGCCGATCATGCCAAGGCCGATGACGATGGCACCGTAGCCCACGGTGGCGGTGAGGAAAGTCGGCTTGATGTGGTCCTCGTTCACCGCGAACAGACGCTGGGAGATGGTCTGGTTACCGATGGCATAGGCCAGCACCGCGACAAAGAAGGGTGCGCCCTGATTGAGGATGGCGTCCATCGAGAAGAAGTTGGCCTGCTCGGCGGTGAGGTTGTCGAGCCCGGCCACCAGTTCAGTGGGCCCGCCCATGGCGAAGAACACCGCCGGGATGATCACCACGGCGATCGCCATCAGCGCCACCAGTTGGGCGAAGTCCGTCAGCACCGAGGCGCGGAAGCCCGACCACAGCGTGTACAGCAGCACCCCGACACCGGCGATGATGACGCCGGCCTGGAACGACAGCGGCGAAAGTACCGATACCAGCGCCCCGGCGGCGGTGAAGTTGACCATCAGGCTGATGATGCTGCCCAGCAGGTTCGATAGCGCCAGGATCAGCTGGCTGGAGGAGCCGTGGCGCGCGTGGATCAGCTCGCCCAGGGTGTGGGCGTTGGGCGCCAGCCGCCGGAAGCGGCGGCCGAACGGATAGATGAACAGGATCATCAGCGCGCCCCACAGCCCGTAGTGGATCGGGCCGGACACACCATAGGTATAGCCGGAGGTGGCAGCGGCGTAGAAAGAAGCGGCCCAGATCCAGGTGGCCGTCATGCTGGCGGCACCGATGCCGAAGCCGACCCGGTGGTTCGAGACCATGAAGGCGTCGGCGTCTTCCTTCTTCTTGCGAATGCTCAGGGTCAGCAGGTAGGTGCCGCCATAAAAAGCGATCATCAACAGGATGACCGTCAGGGTCGAAAACTGGTGGAGGGAGGCGCTATTCAAGGGCAATTCTCTTGTTGGTGGAACACAGGCGAGCGACGGTTCATGCGAGCGCATGCCGGCACTTCACCGCGAAAAACTCACTAGACGAGCACGACAACGCCACAGGAATTCCGCCCACGAAAAGGACGAAGCTTCCTCGGGATCATTGAAGTCTCAAGGGCCGAAATAAAACGGATTACTGCCGCTTTTTCGGTACAGAAAGGCGTCGGGACGCGCCGCAGCACATGGCCAGCCATTGCAGCAGGGGCAGGCGGGCCGACATTGCGACAACCGGCGGGGCGTATCGAAGACGCCAGCAGACCACTGGTGGGTCAGGGAGGCGGGCGGCGCGGCATGCAGCGGCCCTGGTCGGTGTAGTGGGGCGACATCTCGGTCCTCTCCAGCGACAACGCAGGAACAGCATTAGACAAGACAAACAGGTCCCCGCCGGGCCATTGGCCCCGGGGTAATCCAGTCGGGAAGGTGCCACATCCATCCAGCGATGGCACTTCTCCTGGCGGTATAACGCCAGCTTGGCATCGGATCGCGAGCCAGGATAAGGGCTCGGCGTTCAGAGCGACGTGAGGCCTGTAAAAGGCGGGATAAAACCATCGCTGCGGCGCACATACCCTACTGTGCTGTGCAGAAAATGTCCAATCAGGCGGACGAAGGATAATTTACCCATTTTCGACCAGACGTCAAGATAGCGAAATTCTCTCGGCTCGCGGCGTAACCTTTCCTGCATTAAACCCAGTAACGCCCCCTGAATCTGCTTCGGCAATAGACGGACACACCAGAAAAAATCAAACGAACGATAGCGTTGAAGTCGACGTCCCCGGGATGATTGCTCGCACGCGACAGACTACCCACTTGCGCCTGGTGCGCGTCGGTTACGGCCGCGAGTTCGACCAACTACGATGCGATGGAGTCGTCGTCGGGTCAGCGTGCTGGACGGCCAAGATGAGTTCGGTCATTCGTGGCAGAGCGTCAAACGATGCCTTGCCGGCAACAACATGGCGCCCCTTGCCGATCAGCGGTACGCCGGACACACTGACGATTAGCGGCGGCGGCGATGGACTGGCGCCGCGGTACCCCAGACGACAACAGACTTCCGTCGCCCCCTCCCCGGACAAGCGAGGCCGCCGTGACCACATCGACTCCCACTTCCACCCTGTCGGCGGCCTGGAGCCTCTGGGCGCTGCTGCTCGGCGTCGGCCTGCTGATGCTCGGCAATGGCCTGCAGGGCAGCCTGCTCGGGGTGCGCGCCGCCGAGGAATCCTTCGGCAACACGGTCACCGGGCTGGTGATGTCGGCCTACTTCGTCGGCTTTCTGGCCGGCTCCACCCTGACCCCACGCAAGCTTCGCGACGTCGGCCATATCCGGGTGTTCGCCGCCCTGGCCTCGATCACCTCCATCGCCATCCTGGTCCACGTCATGTTCATCGACCCCTGGGTGTGGGCGGCGATGCGGTTGATGACCGGCTTCGCCTACGCCGGGCTCTACGTGGTGACCGAAAGCTGGCTCAACGGCCACGCCAGCAACCACCTGCGCGGGCGTCTGCTGGCGTTCTACATGGTCATCAGCTATCTCGGCATGGGCGGCGGCCAGTTGCTGCTGAACGTGGCCGACCCCAGCGGCATCCTGCTGTTCTTGATCGTCTCGATACTGATGTCGCTGGCGCTGGTGCCGATCCTGTTGAGCTACACCCCCCAGCCGGACACCAGCCAGCCCGAGGCGATGAACCTGCTGCGCCTGTATCGACTGTCGCCGCTGGGCACCCTCGGTTGCCTGCTGACCGGGATCGCCAACGGCACGGTGTTTGGCATGGGCGCGGTGTTTGCCGCCAACCATGGGCTGGAAACCCACCAGATCGCCGCCTTCATGGGGGCATTCATCCTCGGTGGGGCGCTGTTTCAATGGCCCCTAGGCAAGCTCTCCGACAAGACCGATCGCCAATGGGTGATCCTCATCGTCGCCGCCCTGGCCACCGCCTTCTCGCTGGCCGGGCTGCTGTTCGACCAGGGCGCAAGCCATGCGCTGACGCTGCTCGGCGTGCTGCTGGGTGGCACCACCCTGACGCTCTATTCACTGTTTCTCGCCTGCGCCAATGACGTCCTGACGCCACAGCAGACGGTGTCCGCCAGCAGCAGTCTGGTGCTGGCGCTCGGCATCGGCGCCATCCTCGGCCCGCTAAGCACGGGGCTATTGATGGACCTGCTGGGCTCTGCCGGCTTTCTGTGGGACCTGGCGCTGATCCACGCGCTTATCGTGGTCTTCGGCGGCTACTGCCTGTGGCGCTATCCGAACCAGCCCTCGGACACCCACGGCCACTATGTCGCGGTCCCCGCCGGCACCGCCTCCCTGGGGGCGACCTGGGTCGAGGAAGCGGCCGACGATCCGGTGCAACTCGACCTGGAACTCATGGAAGCAGACGAGGAGTCCTCCCTGGAGGAAGGTCAGGTGAGCGCCGCCGAACCCGAGCGCAGCTGACAGGCCCCTGCCGAACGCGCCCACCAGAACACGCCTACCGTCGTTTTTCCCCGCCAGC